>DBGFJU010000084.1:0-3082 GCA_048529485.1 Collinsella aerofaciens
CTTTACCGGTGACTTCCATGCCATCGGTGCTGCCAACAACCTGCTGGCCGCCATGCTCGACAACCACATCCAGCAGGGTAATCAGCTCGGTATTGACGTTAAGCGCATCACTTGGAAGCGCGTCGTCGATATGAACGACCGTCAGCTGCGCCACGTCATCGACGGCATTGGCGGTAAGGCCCAGGGCGTGCCGCGCGAGGACGGCTTCGATATCACCGTCGCCTCCGAGGTCATGGCAATTCTGTGCCTGTCTACGAGCATCAGCGACCTCAAGGAACGCTTGGGCGAGATTGTCGTCGGCTATAGCTTTGCCGGCGAGCCCGTCCGTGCCCGCGACCTTAAGGCCCAGGGTGCCATGGCCGCACTGCTCAAGGATGCGCTCAAGCCCAATCTGGTGCAGACGCTCGAGGGTACGCCCGCGTTTGTCCACGGCGGTCCCTTCGCCAATATCGCCCACGGCTGCAACTCCATCATGGCCACGCGTATGGCTATGCGTTTTGGCGATGTCGCCATTACCGAGGCGGGCTTTGGTGCCGACCTGGGTGCCGAGAAGTTCCTCGACATCAAGTGCCGCATGACGGGCGTTCGTCCCAGCGCTGTTGTGGTCGTCGCCACTGCCCGCGCGCTTAAGTACAACGGCGGTGTTGCCAAGGGCGACCTCAACGAAGAGAACCTCGAGGCCCTCAAGGCCGGCATGCCCAACCTGCTGCGCCACGTCGACAACATTCAGAATGTCTACGGTCTGCCCTGCGTGGTCGCCATCAACCGATTCCCGACGGACACCGAGGCCGAGCTTGCGCTCATCGAGTCCGAGTGCCAGAAGCTCGGCGTCAACGTTAAGCTATCCGAGGTCTGGGCCAAGGGTGGCGAGGGCGCACTCGAGCTGGCCGATGAGGTCATGCGTCTGATTGAGCAGCCGAGCGAGCTCAAGTTTGCCTATGAGGACGGCGCTGATGTCGCTGATGCCCTCGAGGCCGTTGCCACCAAGGTCTACCGCGCCGACGGCGTTGACTTTACGCCGGCCGCCAAGCGCCAGCTCGCCGAGCTGCGCGAGAATGGCTTTGGCAACCTGCCGGTGTGCGTCGCCAAGACGCAGTACAGCTTTAGCGACAACGCCAAGGCCCTGGGCGCTCCCGAGAACTTCCGCATCACGGTGCGTGAGCTCAAGGTTTCCGCCGGCGCCCACTTTGTGGTCGCACTGACTGGCAGTGTTCTGACCATGCCGGGCCTGCCCAAGGTCCCTGCGGCCGAGAACATCGACGTCGACAACGACGGCAACATCACCGGCCTGTTCTAAGTCTGCTGTCCATCGCTGCTAGCCCGCCCCGCCGTGCCCACAAGGCCCGGCGGGGCTTTTTGATCCTTAGACCCGCGCATGTCTTGTAGATACCGACGGACTCTGCCCATCATAGGCTTTTGCGCTGGTAGAATGCATGGATAACTTGATGCTTACAGGCGACGGAAAGGAATCGTTGCATGGATCAGGACAAGACAACCGTGATGGGCGGCTACGGTTCCGCGCAGGCTGGCGATAGCGCCGATGCGACCCGCGTTGTTCCCAACCCCGGTTATGTCGACCCCGCCGCGACGCAGCCTTCTGCCGAGCTCACCCGAGTTATGGGCTATGGCGACGCGGCGCAGGACCCTTACGCTGCATCTTTGCAAAGCCCCTATGGCAACGCGGCGGCAGACCCGTTTGATTACGCGCCGCAGGATTCTTATGCTGCCTCGACGCCGAATCCCTATGATGACCTGCCGCAAAATCCCATTCCGCAGCCTCAGCAGACGACGTATATGCCTCGCACGGCGCAGCCTCGCTACGAGTCGCGCGAGCCGTATCGCGAGTACCCCAAGTCGATTCCGCAATATGGCGAGGACGAGGAGAGGAAGCCGTCGCGTTCGTCGAGCGTGATCAAGAAGATCCTCATCGTACTGGCGATCTTCTTTGCGCTGTCGATTGTGTTTGCCATCGTGTCGGGCATGCTCAACAAGCGGGGGAGTTCAACGGCCGATGCCACTGCCGAGCAAACCGAGTTCGCCTCGTCTAGCACCGTCGATCTGAGCGATATCCCGGGGCAGTACTGGTCCAACGCCAAGAAGATCCTCAAGTCGCGCGGCGCCGATCTTTCGAATGCCGTGGTCCTGACTGATGATGGCTCAACGCCCGTCGTCGATGCCAACTGGGTCGTTACTTCTGCCTACTATAACGACAACGGCAACCTCGAAATTCAACTCACGCACAAGAACAGCTCGGGCAACTCGTCCGACGGCCAAAGCGGTACCGACAGCTCGAGCTCCAATACGCTGGAGGACTTGAGCAACAAGGCACAGGAGTTGGGAGACAAGGCGCAAGAGCTGGGCGATACGGCCCAGAACCTGGGCGACACCGCGCAGAACTTGGGCGACATGGCGACGGATGCCTGGAACGCCCTGCAAAACGGCATCTCGGGCGCGCAGGGAAACTAGCGGACGAGCGGAGCGGGGCTACAGCTGCTCTGCTGGACGGTCGGGCGAGCTAAAGCCCGAATCAAACGTGACGACGCATGAGACGTCGGGCCGGCGCTCGTGCACGATGCGCGTGACGAGCTCCAGCAGCTCCTCGTCGGATATGTCAAAGCCGTCGGGACGCACCAAGTCAAACGAAACGAACCTGTCGTGTTCGTGAAGGTCGTGGATGGAAAGCGCGGGGTCGATCTGCGCTACGCCGCGCTTGACCCAGCCGCGTAGATCGTCACCGGTTGTCGCGATGGGGTCGCAATGCAGTGTGATTGCGATGCCCATCTGGCGTTTGATGTCATGTTCGATGGTGTCCAGAATCTCGTGGTGCTCAAAGGCATCGCCCTCTCCGGGCATTTCCACGTGTGCGCTGGCAAACTGACGGCCGGGGCCGTAGTCGTGCACCATGAGGTCGTGTGTGCCCAGGACCTGCGGATAGGACATGATCTTGTCGCGGATTGCCTGGACGAGCTTGGGGTCGGGCGCTTGCCAAGCTTGAATTTCTGATTGTTTCCGCCTGTGCCTCTGTACTGCTGAACGTTTGTGCCGTTGTCAGCCTTTGCCTTGTATACGTCAAGATACTTGC
>DBGFJU010000085.1:0-7112 GCA_048529485.1 Collinsella aerofaciens
GGGGTCGGAGGGCCCTGCGTTTACATACTCGCCGAGGTTATTCGTCTTCTTGCTGCGGGTGCCTGGCCTGAAATTCAGTTGCGGTGAAATAGTTCCTGCTTAGCCCGCAAATGGCTGAATCTAGGAACTATTCCACCGCAACTTACGTATGATCGGAGCGGCTACAGCACAAGCATCGGCGTTCGTTTGATGGTCCGCCACGAAATGGGGCCATCTACTACGTTTAACTCGATGGGGCCAACCATGACCACCTTTTTCGAAAATCGACAGGCCTTCTACCTGCGGTTTTATTTTCCGTTTTGCCGACATGGTTGAGGATATCCGATTAAACGTAGTAGATAGGCCCGTTTTGTGGCATACGACCCATTCAAGCCCTATCTCGAAGGCTAAAGAGAGCCTCTCATCCACGCTTGCGAGCGAAAACCAAATAGAATGAAAGGCAAATGAAAAGCCCGTTTGACGAGCGGAGGACATATGCGCGACGTAGCCGAAAGCGACTGGAAGCTGTTTAAGAAAATGCTTCCTCAATGGCAAGAACGTTATATGGAAAAGCTCATCGGCCAGTACGTTGAGATACTGAATGGCGACAGCGAAGCGTCCAGTAGATTTTGGGCACTAGAAGAGAGCCTCAATAGAGACAAGCTGTCCTCAGGCGTAATTGCAAACGACATTCGCCGCAGCACAATGCACCGCGAGATAGCCAATTTGCTTATCGACAGCGTGATCACCCTTGACGACCTTGACGGTTTTACCGAGGACATTAAGAGCTATGCGCAACACTGGATTGGCCAGTAAGAGCACCGAACGACAAACATCCCCAGCAAAACGGGGCAAACGCCGGGCCACCTATAGGCTGCCCGGCGTTTGCCCAGATAAAACCTGCCAAAATATACCTGTCCCTTTTTGGCAGGTTACTCGGCGCTCTTGAGGGCGCCGACCATGTCGATCTTGTTGAGGGTGCGATTGGTAGTGAGGTTGACGATAAACGTAAAGACAAAGGAAAGCACTACGGCGAGCACATAACTCAGCGGCTGGACCTCAACGTCAAAGTAGAGCGACGGCATCTGCAGGATGTACGTAAAGCTCTCGGCCAGCAGGCTACCCAGCGGCACGCCCAGCGCGGCGCCAATTGCCGTGAGGATTAACGTCTCCTTGTTGACGTAGTGGTGCACCTCGCCACGGCGGAAGCCCAGCACCTTAATGGTCGCCAGCTCGCGCTCGCGCTCGGAGATATTCGTGTTGGACAGTGTAAACACAACCACAAACGACAGGCACGCCGCCATAAAGGTCACGAGCACCACGACGGAATTGATAATAGTGAAGTTCGCCTCAAAGTTCTCCCAATGCTCGGCCGTGCTCGAAATCGAAAGCCAGCCGTCACTCTTAAGCTTCTTGCTAAACGCAATCTGGTCGGCCGACGAACCCTTGAGCAGCGCAAAGATGCCATTGAGGCGAACGCTGCGCCCAAACGCGCGCTCATAGGTGCTCTGCGTCATGTAAAGCGTGTTGCCCAGATAGTTAAGCGAAATGTCGCTGACCTTGACCTTGGCGACGTTGAGTGACGAATCCTGGACGTGCGCCGTATCGCCCGGTTGAATCCCCAGCACCAGCTGTGAACTCTTACTCAGATACACGTCTCCGTCACGCAAAGACAGTGGCTCTTTGGACTCATCCTCAAGGCGAACATAGTCGTCCAGATCGTTCGTGCGGTCATCGGGCACCACGATCAGCTGCACGGTCTCGCTCTTTCCGCCGAATGTAAAGGTGACGTTGTCGGTCATGATCGGCAGCGTCGAAGTCACGGTCACGTCGGAATCCTTGGCTGCGCTTCGCTCATCCAATGCCGCGCACGTCTGCGAAAAATCGTCGGGATTGGCAACCGCCAGCAGGTCATAGCGCGTGATATGCCCGTACTGCTTGGGCGAAAGCGCCACCGACGTATCGCGGATGCCCATGCCGCAAATCACAAGCGCCGTACAGCCCGCGATGCCAAAGATGGTCATAAAGGCGCGCTTTTTGTAACGGAATAGGTTGCGTGCAGCGACCTTGTTCAAAAAGCCCATGCGGCGCCAGATAAAGCCGATGCGCTCGAGCAAGATGCGCGAGCCGGCGCGCGGGACCTTGGGGCGCATGAGCGAGGCCGGAGTCTCGGCCATCTCGTGGCGGCAGGCGATAATCGTGGCGCCCACCACGCCCACGGCAAACAGCGCCACCGAGACGATCGAGGACACGATGTCGTACGAAAGCAACATCTGGGGCAGCGAGTACATGTCGTCGAACACCGTAAACAAGAACAGCGGCAGGCCCACAAATCCGATGATGTTGCCGAGCACGCCGCCGATCAGACAAGCCCACAGCGCATAGTCCACGTATTTGGACAGGATGCGCCCGCGCGAATAGCCGAGCGCCTTATACAGGCCGATGAGCGTGCGCTCCTCCTCGACCATACGCGTGGCGGTGGTAAGGCTGATGAGCACGGCGACGATAAAGAAGATGAACGGGAACACCGTGGCGATAGCCTCAATTGACGAGCTATCGCTCTCCACGCTCGAGTAGCTTGCGATATTGCCGCGGTCCTGGATGTACCAGGTGCATTCGCCCAGATCGGAAAGCTCGGCGCGGGCATCGGCAAACTGCTGGTCGGCGGCGGCGCGGCGCTGATCCAGGTCGGTCTGCGCTTGCACGCGCTCCTCGCTGCCCTCTGCCATGCGATTGATGTTGTCCTGCTCAATCCCAAAGAGCATATTCGCCTGACGCTCAGCCGCGTCCAAGCTCGCCGGCGTGTCGACCGTCAGCTCCTGGGCGCGCGCCTTCTCACGCTCCTCGCGGATCTTCTCGATATTGCCCTTGACCTCATTGATCTTTGCCGCGTAGGAATCCGAATAGGAGTTGAGGCTCTTGGCTCCCTCGACGATCACGTGGACCGCGGAGTAGGAAGAAGATGTCGCGGCGTCCTCGCTCACATAGAACTTATAGTCCGCCGCCGAAGCAGCGCGAAAGGCGTTGACTGTCGAGTCAGAACTTACATCAGTGGGGTCGAGGACCTCAGCCGTAATGGTGTAATCGCCCGCGGCAAACTGGTCCTTGGCGCTTTGATTGGACGAGCTCGCGTCATTGGCGGCAAAACTCACCGTATCGCCGATTTTCTTGCCCGATGCCTTCAGGAACTTCGAAGTCACCGCGACTTCATCGGCGCTCTCGGGCAAATCGCCGTTCACGAGCACCGGCTGATCGATGTTCTCCTTGGAGAGACTCTGCACGACCACGCGCTCGCGCGTTGTGCCCACGGCGGTGTAGGCGGTCTCGGTGTAGATGCCCTCGGCCGTTTCGACGCCATCGACCTCTTGTATGGCGTCGAGATCATCGTCAGTCAGGCCATAGGTCGACTGCACGTTAATGTCATAGACATTTTGCTGGTCGAAGTAGGCATCAACCGAATCACACAGGTCCTCGCAACCCGCCTTAAGGCCGCACATCACGCTCACGCCAAGCGCGGTGATGACCACGATTGACAAAAAGCGCTTAAGACTGCCTCGGATTGTGCGGTAGATGCCACGGCGAAAAACCGTCGGCACCATATCGTTTGAGCTTTGGGCAGTGCGGTAGGTCGTAAAATCCTGCTCGCGCTCCGTGTTCTGCGCGTCGCGGCGTAGGCTGTTTTGGCGGTCTTGGTCCATGGGCGCTACCACTCGATCGTCTCGATAGGCACGGGATTTTGCTGGACCGTCTCGCTCTCCACGCGACCGTTCTTAAAGCGGATCAGGCGATCGGCCATGGGCGCCAGCGCGGAGTTGTGGGTGATGATGATGACCGTAATGCCCTGCTTGCGGCAAGTGTCCTGCAGCAGCTGCAAGATCTGCTTGCCGGTTTTATAGTCAAGTGCGCCCGTGGGCTCGTCGCACAAAAGCAGCTTGGGGTTCTTTGCCAGTGCGCGGGCAATGGACACGCGCTGCTGCTCGCCGCCCGAAAGCTGCGCGGGGAAGTTGGCGAGGCGCTCACCCAAGCCAACCTGGCAAAGCGTTTGCTCGGCATCGAGCGAATCAGGGCAGATTTGCGCCGCAAGCTCAACATTTTCGAGCGCCGTCAGGTTGGGGACCAGATTGTAGAACTGGAAGACAAAGCCGACGTCGGCGCGGCGGTATTCCACGAGCTGCGCCTCGTTAGCGGAGCTCACATCGCGCCCGTCCACCGTCACGGTGCCGGAAGTCGCCGTATCCATGCCGCCCAGAATGTTGAGCGCCGTGGTCTTGCCGGCACCCGAAGCACCCAAAATGATGGCGAGCTCGCCGCGCTCGACCGTAAAGCTCGCGCCGTCGAGTGCGTGAATGCGGGCGTCGCCCTCGCCGTATGCCTTGATGACGTCTTTGAATTCGATATAAGCCATCGATCGGTTCCCATCTGGTCGGATAACTCTTTAGTATTACCCATTTCGCACCGACTAAAAAGGGACGGGTTTATTTTGGCAGGTTCTATATGGGGAAACGGCAGCTATAGATGAGGCGCCGGGGAGGCAGAGAAATCATCGATGGGGTCAGGCCGACCGCCAAACACAACGCACGCATCTCAATCTGTCAGCCAAATCATTCGAACAGCTGTTCGTTTCTATGATATGATTCAGCTATCTAAGCAGGCCAATACGCAGAAAGGCGGCCAACATGGCGTTCGACTTTAAGAAGGAATGCAAGGAGCTCTACAGACCTGCGAGCAAGCCGAGTATCGTAACTGTCCCGCCTATGAGCTACGTTGCCATTCGCGGAAAGGGCGACCCAAATACCGAAGGTGGCGAGTATCAAAATGCCCTGCCGCTGCTTTACGGCATCGCCTATACCGTCAAGATGTCAAAGAAAGGCTCAAGGAGTATCGAGGGCTATTTCGACTTTGTGGTACCGCCGCTCGAGGGCTTCTGGTGGCAAGACTCCCCGAGCGGCGACATCGATTATGTACGCAAGGACGATTTCAACTTTATCTCGTGCATCCGCCTGCCCGATTTCGTCACTCAGGATGACTTTGACTGGGCGGTCGCGGAAGCCACGGCCAAAAAGAAACTGGACTTTTCTGCCGTCGAGCTGCTTAAAGTTGACGAGGGTCTCTGCGTTCAATGCATGCATACCGGACCCTACGACAGCGAGCCGGCAACCGTAGACGCCATGCATGAATATGCGACCGAGCAGGGCTATGTCCCCGACTTCTCAGACACCCGTTTACATCACGAAATCTATCTTTCCGATCCACGCAAGTGTGCGCCGGAGAAACTTAAGACTGTGGTTCGTCATCCTATCAAGCGCGCTGAATAGCGTGGAGCGTCATTTCACGCGCTGGGTTTTAAGCCAGCCAACCAGCCGCCTCCTAGGCCGTCCGGTAATTATCTTGACGCGGCCCGTCGCATCTTATAAGTTTGTTTTGCTAAAGCTGGAAAGCCTCTCAACGATGCGCAACTCCAGCTCTTTTTCTATCAAGAGGCTTAATGAAATACCAGAAGTCGCGGATATCCATCAACGAACAAATAGCACTATTGACAGAAAACAAGGGTCTTAAGTGCTCTGATCAAAGCGAACTCGAGCGAGCTTTGGTCGAAGCCAACCACTACAGACTGTCGGCCTACTGGTTTCCCTACAAAACCAAATGCAAGTCCGGGATTACCATCTTTCGCGAAGGCACAACATTCGAAACCATCATCTACACGTATGAATTTGACCGAGCCCTCCGGCAGTTAATGTTTGATGCGGTCGGCAGTGCGGTCGGCAGAATTGAGATCTACCTCAGAAGCAGAATTGCCTATCTTGCCTCTGAGGAACGCGGGCCTTTCTGTTACCCAGATGTCGCCATAACGAGGCTCAACTCGGCATGCCCGTCGAGCTCTGCGCCGCACTGGGCTACGCAGCCGTCTTTGGCAGCGCCACCAATACGCTGCTCGCACCCATCCTTATTGGCTGCGAAGTCTTCGGCTTTGGTAACTTGCCGATGTTCATTATTGTCTGCGTTGTGGCTTACCTGTTCAACATGGATAAGTCCATCTACGCCCTGCAGGAGCGGGCGTAGATCGATGTCCAGGCAGGTGGTCTCAGCCGGAAACGGTGTCCCACTCTGAGGCTGTATTCCGGGACACGGTTTCCGCTTGGAACGCCATTCGGAAAGCGCATCCCGCTTTAAAACGGAATTCCGGGACGTAGTTTCCGTCTGAGCCTCCATTCGGAAAGCATGTCCCGTTCTTTCACGGCATCTTGGCTATGCAAAGCGCTCGAGTGTTACTCCTCGTACGCGCCCTCAAGCCGAAGCAGCCACTCCTTGCGATCAAGCCCGCCGGCATATCCGTTAAGCGAGCCGTCGGCCGCCACCACGCGATGGCATGGCACAATAATCGAAACAGGGTTGCGAGCGACCGCGGCCCCCACGGCACGGGGAGACACAACGGGTGTCTCATTTCCCGGCACACGATGTCGAGCCGCAACACGCTGGGCGATCTCGCCATACGTAGCGACCTCGCCACGCGGAATAGAAAGCAGCTCGTACCAAACTTCACGCTGAAACGCCGTGCCAATCAAATGCAACGGCGGCGTAAACCGAGGTTCCTGCCCTGCAAAATAAGCATTCAGCCAAGCCCACGAACGCTCAAGCACCGAAGAAGCCGCACCATTTGCAGGACTCACCGACGACATGCCGCCAGCACCAGAAACTGCATCGGCGCCTTCAACATGTTCAGGATCTTCTTTGAGAAGCGTGGAGCCAAAATGCTCCTGTCCCTCAAACCAAAGCCCCGTCAGACCGCGGCCATCAGCGGCAAGCAAGATTTCGCCCAAAGGCGAAGCAAACGTCGTCGTGACCACCAGCGGCTCCTTTCAAAACTCCGCAACATAATACCGCGAATTGTGCAGACAACCCCAATCGACCCCAACGTCACCCAAGGCGGCAGGCGCGAATCGCCGAGGCCGCCGCCGGGACCAGGGCCCGCAACAGCCACGTGCTCCCATCAGCCCAGCGGCCCCAACCAACAACGGCCCCATCGCAGGTCGCTTGCAGCAGCGTCACCGAAGGCGGGGGCCGGGCTTAGCTTTCAGAACACTCCGCAGACCAGTGTGGCGCCTTGTCCGCGGCTCCGAAGGAGCAGGACAAGG
>DBGFJU010000086.1:0-3779 GCA_048529485.1 Collinsella aerofaciens
GGCTTGCCGGCGTTGTAGAGGTCGACTATCTGCCTCTTGAACTCGTCGGTGAAATGCCTCGGGTGCCTGGGGTCCCTCATATACGGCCCTCCCGTCTCCTGCGCCCCTCCCGGAACTGTCCACATCAGTGTAGCCAATCCAGCCGCCGCCCTGGGCAGAGCCCGTCCCGCTCGACCAGGGCGCGCAATTTTTTTAGGTAGGCGACCTCAGCCTCGAGCCTGCGGCATCCTCGAGCTCCTGCTCGCGGGCCCGGGGTTTCGACCTCGACCCCCTCGGCCTGCCCTTCGGGCCGGGCCGCAGCGCCTCGGCGCCGCCCTCGCGGTAGAGCCTGCACCAGCGCTCCAGCGGGGACTTCGACCTGATCCCGAACTCGGCCATGGCGTCGGTCTTCGCCATCCCGCCGTCGACCACGGCCGACGCCGCGGCGACCCTCTGCTCGAATGTGTACCTGGATTGTTTCCCGCCCATGGACAGCAGCGCCTCGCTTCCGAACGCCCGGTATACCCACTGCCATTCTCTCACGGTCTCGCGGGGGACGGACAGGGCCTCGGCCGCCGGCTTGCAGCCGACGCCGGCGTCGAAGAGCTCGACGGCCCGCCTCCTGGACTCCAGGTCGTGCTTCACCCTGAGGTCTATACTCATGGAAAACCTCCCATTTCCCGATGTCCAAGAAATGGGAGGCAGTTCACAGCCCCCATTGTGGTGGCTTTTGTTATTTAGGGTCTGAGATTTCGGCTCTATAAATAATGCTTTTGAACTGGGTTACTATAGATTATGGTAAACGCTACTATAAGATTATGGAGAATGAAACTATTCGATTATGGTAACAGCGTAATAAGGGGCGTTGATATGGCTGAGTTCATTAACAGGGATTTGCATGAGTTGCTCATTCGCATGGCAGGCTGGTTTCCTGTTGTGTCGTTGACAGGGCCTAGGCAGAGTGGTAAGTCTACGCTGGTTCGGCATGCCTTTCCCGACTATTCCTACGTCACGCTTGAGGACCCTCAAACGAGGCGCGCGGCCTTGGAGGATCCGGTGAGTTTTATCCGCAACCGAAAGGGCGGACTCATCATCGATGAGGCGCAATACGCCCCGGATTTGTTTTCAATGATCCAGGTTGTTTCGGATGAGCGGGGAGACGCCGGTCAATACATCCTTACAGGCTCGCAAAACTTTTTGATGATGAAAAGCATCGGGCAGTCTCTTGCCGGGCGAGTCGGGATCTTAAAATTGCTGCCATTATCGTTTCGAGAAGCGGAGAGGGGCCAGCAGGGGCAGCTGGAAGTGGATTTGTTCGCGCTCGAAGGGGGATACCCTCGCCTGCGTTCCGCCGGAATGCCGTCCTCGGTTTATTTTCCCAGCTATATCGATACCTATGTTGAGCGCGATGTTGTGGGCTTGCTTGATGTGCGCAATAAGGCGGAGTTTCATAAGTTTCTGTCCATAATTGCTCAGAGCGTCGGTGCCCTCATCAATATATCCTCGCTTTCTCGAGATACGGGCGTGAGCGTATCGACCATTAAAAGCTGGTTGTCCATTCTGGAGCAGAGCTACCTGACGTTTTCGCTGCAGCCCTATTATGCAAATGCCAAGAAGCGTCTAACTAAAACGCCCAAGCTCTATTTTTACGACACGGGGCTGCTCTGCTACTTGCTCAAAATTGGATCACTGGAGCAACTATTGGAGAGCCCTTATCTGGGGGCCGTTTTCGAAAACCTCATCGTTTCCGAAACGGCGAAGAGCCATCTCAACGTGGGCGAGAATCCCGAGCTGTATTTCTATAGGGACGACAGCAAGCGTGAAATCGATTTGCTCGACTGTACAAACTCAGGGAGTCCCAAGGCTATCGAAATAAAATCATCCAGAACGTATCACGATAAGTACGCCCGCCATCTACAGACTGTATGCGATGAGATCGACATTGCAAAAGATGCGCGCTATGTTGTGGCCCGCGTGGACTCAACGTATGAGTCGAAAGACTGTAGTGTGGTTTCGGCGCGTGATTGGCTTTTACGATAACAAGCTCGGCGTATTAACGGCTGCCGCGAAGGGAACCGGCCCCCTTTTTGCGGCGGTTTTTGCCTATCTGGTGCGTCTTAGATGCAAGTGAGTAGACTTATTTGGATATGCCGAGCACATCGCAACAAATACTCAATAAAACCGCAGGTCAGAGCTGTGGCGTTTTGGGGCGTGCTTGACCTCCTGCAAAAAGCCTACTCATTTGGTTTTTCTGCTAGAAGACCGCCGCGAGGGAAGGCAGCTCCCTCGCGGCGGCTGACATTTGCCCAGATAAAACCTGCCAAAATAAACCTGTCTACTCTTTGAGCCAGAGCCGACACTAATTCAAATGACGAAATCAAAGGGCGTTCTCTGCATGGAGGGCGCCCTTTTTTATCGCGGGATGTTTTGCGTGGCAGTCATGAGGCCCAGGCGGTTGCTGACGCCGAGCTTGCGATAGATGGCGTTGACATGCTTCTTGACGGTTGACTCGCTTATGAATAGCTCGTTTGCCATCTGTTTGTTCGTTTTGCCGTCGAGCATGAGCCGCATGACTTCGGCTTCGCGCGGTTGGATATTGTGTTCTGTAATGAAAGCATTTAGCTGGTTTGTGTCTTCTGTCTGGGTGAGTTTAATGCCCCGAGGATAGAGGTTGGCGAGCGCGAGGCTCGCGTGCCGAGCGACTTCGAGCAGGATTGCGAGCTCGGTGTCGGTGAAGTCTCCGGCCGTGCGTTCACGAAACAGGGTGATGCTTCCTAGCGGGCTGTCGTTGTGCGCGAGCGTGGCCGTACAGCCAAAGTAGACGCCCTGCGGTTCCATCCATTTGCGATAGATGGGCGTGGCATCGCGTCGCTCGACGTCGACGAGGTCGAGGTCGCGGTAGACGCCGACCTTATGTAAGTCAAAGCTCCATGTTGTATAGTCCATCGCGGCGTAGCGGTTGTAGTAGTCGCTCAGTGCGCGGTCGTCCATTCCGCTGCTTGCGGGGTGGACGTAGCGTGGGGCATCACTGCCCGCTGCCTCGATCAGGTCGAACATGGCGATCCGATGGGGCACGAGCCCTGTCGTTCCCTCGAGGGTCTCCTTTTGCAGCTTATCGACACCGTGTGATGCGTGGATTGCAAGCGCGAGCTCGTTGAGAGCAGTCCAGGTCGTACTGTCCAACTCAATAGTCTGCTGAATATTGCATGGGGGCATAGGGCATCCTTTCCATTGTGGAACCCAGTATGTCATGTTCTCGGCCTGAATAGAACTTTAGGTCAGCGAATGGTATACCGTTGGTCGCTGAAAGGGGCTCGAGGGACTATTGAGAACATCTCGGTGCGGCCGCATCATGGTCTCGTCAAGCAAAAGCACCGAGATTTAGGAGCTTGAAATGAAGACCATCTACGAGAGTGAATCCACGCCTAAGAAGGACGGGTTCTATATGCCCGGCGAGTATGAGGAGCAGGAGCGCACCTGGATTCTGTGGCCGCACCGCTCCGACGTGTGGCGCTGCGGCGCCAAGCCGGCGCAGAAGGTCTTCACCGAGATCATTAAGACCGTTGCACGCTTTCAGCCCATCACGGTAGGCGTCAACACCGAAGACTACCCCGCGGTGTGCGAGATCTTCGACGGTGTTGAGAACGTGCGCGTTATCCACATGGAGTACAACGACAGCTGGATTCGCGACCCCGGCCCGGCGTTCCTCGTTAATGACAATGGGGAGGTGGCCCTTTCGCACTTCCACTTTAATGCTTACGGCGGTTTCATTGACGGTCTGTACTTCCCGTGGGACAAGG
>DBGFJU010000087.1:0-10465 GCA_048529485.1 Collinsella aerofaciens
CGAGAAGCCTGGCAAGTCGGACACCACGACCACGGTAACCACCAACAAGGCGAACACCAAGGGCGGCCTGCCCACCACCGGTGATCGTTTTGATGGCCGCGTGGTGGCTGCATTCGCCATCGCTGGCGTTGCCGTCATCTCCGCGGGCGGTTACTTCCTCTACCGTCGCAATAAGGAGTAACGTCCTAGCTGAGCGGGCAAGGCAGCAATGGCAGCCTCGCCCGCTCAGCCCGCTCTTTTGACCGGCGGGAAACCCGCCTGAAATCTTTTTAAAAAGATTTCCCCGCACACACTTCGCTGTGCTATAGTGCAGCGCAACAGCAACTAGGTGCGACCGCGCCACGGCATCACGAAAGGAGCCACCGACATGAAGAACACGATGAAGTCTCTCAACAACTGGTGGTGGCGTGATGCGAATACGATCGGTCGACAGTGAGTCCCTCACGCCTGTTTTTGCGCTCTAGGTGATTGGAAGGCCTCCGGTTTCGACCGGGGGCCTTTTTCTATCTCGAGCCCGATCGCATTCGCATCACGCGCCTCCGCTTTTCTCTTGCACCCCCATTCCGAAAGGATTTTCACCATGTCTCAGAACACCACCGCCGCCCAGCCCCGCACCGTCCAGACCGCCGACCGCGGCAAACTCGACGTCCGCGCTCTCGTCCTGCTCGCCATCCTGCTCGCTGCAGGCTTCATCCTCAACTTCACCGTCGGCAAGGCCATCTCGGGCATCTCGGGCGGCATGATCAGCCCCGAGTTCATCATCTCGGCCTTCTGCCTCACCATCCTGGTCGTTCGCCCTAACATCGGCCAAGCGCTCGTCATCGGCCTCATCTCGGCTGCCGTGATCCAGATCACCACCACTTCGCCGTTCGTCGATTTTGCCGCCGAGGGCATCGCCGCCATGCTCATGGCCGGCATCGTCAACGCCGCCGGCAAGAACGGTCAGGTCAAGCCTGCCGTCGCCATTGTTGCAACCTTCCTGACCACCTTTGTCTCCGGCGTCATCTTCATGGTCATCAAGATGGCCATGCTCGGCGTGGTAGGCGAGCTCGCCGCCGCCATGTTGCCCGTCGTCGCCATGACCGCCGTCTTTAACGCCATTCTGGTCGGCGCCCTCTACCTGCCCATCCAGAAGGCCCTTAGGCTCAACTAACCCGCTCGGCTTTACGAGCCACCCCATCTTGGCGTTCATTCGTCGCTCGCGTACCCAAGTACGCTTCGCTCCTCTTTCGCGCCAACCTGGGCCCCCTCGTAAAGCCGTCTCCGTGCTTCACCACCAAAGACCGTCCCAAACAACGAACTTTTTTGGGACGGTCTTAAACAACTGGTCATTTAAGACTGTCCCCAATGACTATGAAAGGTATCCATGGAAACGATCATCAACGTCGACGATGTCTCGTTCTCCTATGGCACGCAGACCGAGCAGGCGCTCAGCCACATCTCGCTCAGCGTGAACAAGGGAGATTTCATCGGCATCATCGGGCCCTCGGGCGCCGGCAAGTCCACGCTTGCCGCCTGCCTGTCGGGTGCCGTGCCCCACCACTACACCGGCACGTTCTTCGGGTCCGTCATGGTCGACGGCCACGACACCTGCGAAGTCTCGCTCACCGACGTGTCGCAAATCGTCGGCAGTGTGCTGCAGGATATCGACACGCAGATGGTCGCTTCGGTCGTCGAGGACGAGATGCTCTTTGGCCTCGAGAACTTTGGCGTTCCCCACGATCAGATCGAGCAGCGCGTGAGCGAAACGCTCGAGACCGTCGGCATCAGCGACCTGCGCGACCGCGAGATCGCCACCCTCTCGGGCGGACAGAAGCAGAAGGTAGCCATCGCCGCCATCCTCGCCATGCGCCCGCGCGTCTTGGTTCTCGACGAGCCCACCGCGGCACTCGACCCCGCCAGCTCCACGTTGGTCTTCGAGACGCTGCGTGAGGCAAACCGCGCACTTGGAATCACCATCGTCGTCGTTGAGCAAAAGGTCGCCCTGCTCTCGGAGTACTGCAACCGCGTGCTCGTGCTCAACCATGGCGAAATCGCGCTGCAGGGCGAGCCACACGAGGTCTTCGCACATACCGACGAGCTCCGTGCCATCGGCGTCGACTGCCCTCGCGTCACGCGTATCTTCAATAGCCTCGAGGCCGATGGTCTGGTAAGCGGTACCCCTTGCTTGGATGTCGATGAGGCCGAACGCCTGATTTCGGGCATCGTCGACCCCGCACACGCAGCCATCGAAGCCCAGGCGCCCACCGGTTCCCCGCATGCACCGTCGTTGCGTCCTCATGCCAAGGACGCCGAACCCGTGCTCACCTTCGACCATGTTGAGTTTGCCTATCCCAATGGCGGCGCCGCCGTACACGACCTTAGCCTGACGCTCTATCCTGGCGAGCTCGTGGGCATCGTCGGCCAGAACGGTGCCGGCAAGACCACGCTCACCAAGCTGCTCACGGGCCTGCTTAAGCCCGCCTCGGGCAGCGTGCGCGTTACGGGCCTGGATACTGCCGCGGTCCCCACGAGCCGTATCGCCCGCGAGGTCGCAACGCTCTTCCAAAACCCCGACCGCCAGATCTGCAAGGACACCGTGCTCGACGAGGTCGCCTTTGGCCTGGAACTTGCCGGCATCGACCGTACCGAGGCTCTGCGTCGTGCTCAACTCGTCATCGACCGCTTTGGCCTGCCTGCCGACGAGGCGCCCTTCTCGCTGTCGCGCGGCCAGCGCCAGATGGTGGCACTCGCCTCCGTCGTGGTCGTAGAGCCCAAAATCGTCGTGCTCGACGAGCCCACGAGCGGCCTTGACTACCGCGAGTGCATGACCGTCATGGAAACCGTGCGCACCATGGCCGAGCGCGGCTGCGCCGTAATCATGGTCTGCCACGACATGGAAGTCGTCTCCGACTTTGCCGAGCGCATTGTGGTAATGGCCGACGGCTGCATCCTCGACCGCGGCCGCACGCACGAGCTATTCTCGAACATCGATCTCATGCGGCGTGCCTACGTGGAGCCTCCCCAGGTTATTGAACTCTCGCGCCGTCTGGCATCTTCCGTCTCGCCCGCTTTTGCGCAGGTGAGCGAGGTCACCGATGTCGTTCGAATTGCCAAGGAGATGGTCCACCGTGGTTAACGTCATCGACTACATGCCGGGCGATACGCTGCTGCATCGCCTGAATCCCGTCGTCAAACTGGGCCTCGCCGCCGCCATCATCGTCGGCATCTTCTTGTCCGACACCTACGTGGCGCTGCTGGGCTTTTTGGCACTCACCCTTGCGCTGGGTGCCTATGCCGGCGTCGTCGACCGTCTGTTCTCGCTGCTCAAGTTGCTGATTCCGCTCGCGCTTATCATGCTGGTGCTCCAGCTGGCCTTTATGCGCGATGGCAACGTGGTGTGGGGCTTTATCACCGACACGGGTCTCATCACGGGATCGAAGGCCTGTCTGCGCCTGCTGGGTGTGGCGTTACCGCTCATCCTCATGCTCATGGTGACCAAGCTCAACGACCTTGCCAACGCCTGCGTCGAGGTGCTGCACGTGCCGTATCGCTATGCCTTCACCTTTACCACGGCGCTGCGCTTTGTGCCGGTGTCTGGTCAGGAGATGAACGCCATCATGGAGGCGCAGACCGCACGCGGCGTCGAATACGACACCAAGAACCCCATCAAGAAGCTTAAGCTCATGCTGCCACTGTGTGTGCCACTGCTCATCTCGAGCGTGGGCAAGACCGATGCCACAGCCTTGGCGGCAGAACAGCGCGGCTTCTATCTGCGTACGCGCGCCAGCTCGTACAAGCGCTACCCCATCAAGGGCCTGGACATCGCCGTGCTCATCGTCAGCATCGCCCTCATCGCCATCGGCTTTCTGTTCTAGTTCACCACCGACAGCATCCGCCCAACGCAAAAGGCCTCGGCTCGTACCAAACGAGCCGAGGCCTTTACTGTTTCACCAGATAAAACCTACCAAAATTAACCTGTCCCTTTTTGACAGGTCGGAAGCTAGAGGCGGTAGGGAGCGCCGCTACGGATGATGGATTCACGCACCAGGACATCCATGGCGTCGAGGGTGATCTCGGGCATCTCTCGGTACTTTTGCAACACCGAGAGCTCGGTGCAGGCCAGAATGACGCGGTCGCAGCCGCTACGGGCGAACTCCCACATCACGCGGTCGAACTTATCCATATCGGGCTCACGTCCGGCCTTCACATCATCGTAGATAAGCGACATCACATCGTTCTGACGTTTCTCGCTGGGATAGACGACCTCAACACCCGCAGCCTTACATTCGCGGCCGTAGACACCCGCGCCCACGGTTCCGTCGGTGCCCATAATGCCAATCTTATGCACCGGCTCGGCCGGCATACTCAGGTTGGGGTCGAACTCGCACTCCCCCATCACCGCACCGGCCAGAGCATAGCGCACCGACTCACGCGGCATGTGGATAATCGGCACCTTCGTAAACGACTGGATCTGGTCGTAGAAGTAGTGCGACGTGTTGCAGGGAATGGCAATGTGCGCACAGCCCAGCGACTCGAGTGCCTGGGCACACTCTTTCATGGTCGCCAGCAGCTTGGCATGCTCGCCGGTCTTAATGGCCAACGTGCGGTCGGGCATGGTCGACTTGGAGAGCACCACCATGTCGATATGTTCCTGATCGCAGGCAGCAGCCGTATGACGCACCACCTGGTCGTAGTAATACGACGTGGCCTCGGCGCCCATGCCGCCGATAACTCCCAGCTTTTCCATCGCCGCCTCCTTGGTGACGCTTGCGCAATTGCGCGTATCATACCCGCGCCCGCCCGATGCAAACCGGACGGGCGCCGCGCTCATCTACTTGTAATACGTCTTGAACAGCTTAAAGTGGCGCAGCTTGGTGTGCCACATGCGCAGCCAGCGGTTAAAGACAAAGTCGCCCTTCATAAACGAAGGGTCGGCGCCCTTGCCTTCCTTGTCCAGGCGATGCACCTTAGCGCGCAGCTCGGGATCCTTGACGTACTTGTCGACGACGCCCATGGGGACGACCATCCACAGGGCCTCGTCCTGAGCCGTCACAAACCCCGGCTCAAACGGGCGGTTGAACACATACTCGTCCACCACATACTTGGCAACGTTAAAGCCGCTGTTGGTAACGTAGTAGTTGCTGCGGCCCTGGCGCGTGTTGAAATCGAAGAACTTAAACGAGCCGTCGCGCTCGTCGTACTTAACGTCAAAGTTGGAATAGCCCACAAAGTGAAGGTCCTCGAGCAACTTGCGCACGCCGTCCATGAGCTCGTCGTTGGGCTCGGTAATGATACAGGCATGGTTGCCGACACCGTGGGGCTGATGCTCCTCGAGCAGCACATGGCCCAGGCACATCATGCGCACCTTGCCGTTGCGGTCGGAATAGCCGGTGAGCACGCGCATGTACTCGTCGTTGCCGGGCACGCGGTCCTGCAAGATCAGATCGTCGGTGTAGCCGCTGGCATACGAATCGCGAATGACCTGTTCCAGCTCGGCGCGGTCGGCAATCTCATAGGCCTTCTTCTGGCCCTCGAACTCGTGCTGCCACCACATGATGCCGTCAGAAGGCTTCAGAATCATCGGGTAAGGAAAATCGATCTGGTCGAGCACTTCGGCAGGCGCCTCACCCTGGGCATTGAGCATCACCTTGGTAAAGGTAAACGTGTGCGGATAGGGCACGCCATGCTTCTCGCACAGCTCGTAGAAGATCTCCTTCTTCTGGCACTGCTCGAGCATGCTATAGGGAGCGTAAGGCGCGACGATATTATCCGCCAACTCATGGGCATCCTTGGCTTGAGCCACGAGAGCGACATAGTTGTCGCCACAGCCCACAAGGACAATCGTCTTATCGGCATGCGCTTGGGCAATGCCGTTGACGGTTTTGAGCATCACGGGCATGGTATCGATATCCACGTTGGGCGTGTAGTCGATAATCTGGCTGCGGTACGCAGGACCCGTCTGATACTTGCCAAAGACCAGACTCTTGACCTGGTACTCCTCGTAGAAGGCGCGCGCCACCGAATAGGCGTTGATGTCGCCACCGAGCAGCACGGGAATGAACTCGCGCTCTGTAAATTGCAATGCCATGGAAACTTCCTATCATGAACTGCCCACACAACGGGCGGTCTTTGCGCAACTGATTTATTCTAGCGTGCCAAGCCGCCGGCGCCCAAAGCTCCACCGTATCTATGGCAATCGACGTAATCGTCCAGCACAAAGGCCAGCACGAAGACGGCGCTCACCGTTGTATGACAATGGGCAATGAACCTACCGTTGTTGTAGGATTCAGCGTATTGACATCTTCGAGCGAAAGGCGCACACGTGCCCCAAGACCATCCGACCGATAATCCCATCCTCAATGCTGCGAAGCGCGAGCTGGCGGAACGTGCGAAAGCGACCGCTCCCCTGCGCACGGCAAACGACGCCTACAACGGACCCGCCCACATCGTCTCAATCAACACGTCGGCACACAAGGGCACGCGCAAGTCGCCCGTCGCCGATGGACACGACACCGTTATAGAGCAATTTGGTCTCGCCACCGATGCGCACGCCGAACATTGGCACCGCCAGGTCTCTTTTTTAGCCGCGGAGTCCATCCAGACGGCGCAGGCACGCGGGCTCGACGTACACGAGGGTGACTTTGGAGAGAACTTTACAACCCGGGGCATCAACCTGCTCTCGCTCCCCTTGGGCACACAGCTCAAGCTTGGAAGCGACGTGCTCGTCGAAATCAGCCAAATCGGCAAGGTCTGCCACACCCGTTGCGCCATCTACTATCTCGCCGGCGACTGCATCTTTCCCCAGGAGGGCATTTTTGGCGTGGTCCTAAAGGGCGGAGAGGTCCATACCGGCGACGATATCCAGGTAGTCAAACTCGGCGACGGCTCCTGTTCGTTCACCCCCGCCGAGGCCCTCGAAGAGATTGAGCAGGCTCGCCAGAAGGGCACGCTGTAGTTATAAAACCCCACGTTGAGATGGCTTTTACAGCCCAAAACTCCTCTCAAACAGAGCTCTGTAACGTTAAAGTTGAACTCTATGGTTTCTCAACAATTCATCATAACTGCAGGTCAAAGCCAAAGCCTCAAGTTCAACTTGACCCTTTGGAACCTTTAAGGTTCAAGTTGAGGTCGAAAGCAGTAGTAGAATACCGTTCGAACCATAACCTACGATTGATTGCAGAGGGACTGGATGCAGCATTCGAATCATCGCACCGCAGCGCTCATTGCGTCGACGCCGGCTCGTATCATCACGAGCGCCGCGCTCGCCGTTGCGCTGACGGCCACGCCGATGCTCTCCCCCGTTGCGGCGTATGCCGCCTCGCAGGCAACGCAGGACCAGCTTTCCGCAGCCCAGCAGAAGATCGAAGCCGCCACGAGCGCCTACAACGACGCCCGCACCAAACTCGATGACCTGCAAAAGCAGATTGACTCCAATGAGGCAAGCATCGAGGAAATCGAAGCCAAGCTTCCCGAGCAGCAGGCCAAGGCAAGCTCCGCCATGCGCGATCTGTACAAGTATCAGAAGGGCACCAATTCCATCGTGAGCTTCCTGGTCAACGCACAGAGCCTGGGTGAGTTCATCACGACCTGCAAATACACCAACCAGATCACGAGCTCGAGCGTCGACGAGATCGAACAGCTCAATACCATGCAAACCGAACTCGAGCAGAACAAGGCTGAGCTCCAGCAGGCCAAGTCTCAGCTTGAGGCAGAGCAGAAAAACGCCGAGGATGCGCTGGCACAGGCCCAGCAGCTCCGCAGCGAGGCACAGGCAAAAGCCGAGCAGGAAAATGCCGCCGAGCTTGCCAAGCTCGAGGCCGATAAGGCCGCTGCCGCCGAGAAGCTCTCGGGCGAGGGCGTAAGCGGCAGCAATTCCAGCAGCCAGGCCCCCAACACCAACACCACCATCGACACCACGGTGAACAACGCCAATACCGGTAGCTCCGATTACGATTCGTTCATTAATGAGTGGACGAGCCGCATCGACAATTATCTCGCCGGCTCCCCCATGGCAGGCCAGGGCTATAACTTTGCCGTCGCCGCTTGGAATACCGGTGTCGACCCCCGTTGGTCCCCCGCCATCGCCTGCATCGAGAGCACCAAGGGTGCTTATTGCGCCAATTCTTACAACGCCTGGGGCTGGAGTGCCCGTGGCGGCGGTTGGCGCAGCTTTGGCAGCTGGAGCGAGGGCATCTCCGCTCACGTTGCCTATCTGGGCGCCAACTACGGCTCCACCCTTACCCCGGCAGCAGCCAAAAAGTACTGCCCGCCCACGTGGCAGGACTGGTACAACAAAGTCGCCGCTCAGATGAACCGCATCTAAGTGCAACTGCAAAGGGCCCCAATGGGGCCCTTTTCTTTTAGGTAGCGGAGGTATCGACGACGCCGGTCGCATTGGCAACCGCGACTATGACGATCATGCATAGGAGCAGCACACCCAATGCCTTGAGCCAGAGTTTCGCGAGTTTCTTGCCGCGATAGCTGTCGAGCAGCGCGAATCGCCGACGAAGACGACGCTTGTCGAACAGCGCAAAATGCATAAGCACCATAAGGCCATCGACAAAGAAAAAATACTCGATTATGAGAAGCCACGTCGGGTAGCTTTGGTTTGCTCCCGTGGGGTGAAAGACGGCAAAGTGACTTCCGGCAAAGAACACAAGCAGCGAGAAGAAGACGAGCGTATTCCAAATGCGCCCCAGAGACTCCGGAACGCGAGAGAGCAGACCGCATGCAGTGGAGGCGGCAGGCCTAGGAAGCCCTGTGGGGTTCTGGAGTCCTTGGGGCGTCAACACCGTCTCCGAGGCCGGAGTACGGACAAGCACAGGCGCAGGAGGCCGCACGGGGCGACTTAGATCGTATGCCGCGCGCGTCGCCCGTCCCAACGCTTCCGCGCTCGCAAAACGTTTGGCCGGGTCGAGCGCCATCGACATGCAGACGGCATCGGCAAGTGGAGTGGGAATGCCGCATGCCTCACATTGCTCGCGCATGTCGAGCCCTGGTTTAGGGTCGACTCCCGTCAAGCAAAAGAACAACAGGGCCCCAAGTGCGTAGACATCGCTGCGCACACTCGTCTGCCCAAACCCATACTGCTCGGGCGGCGCATAGGGTCGCGTGCCAAACTTGACGGTGTCAGCATCGGCGCCATCGCGCCATACGCGCGCGATCCCCAGGTCGATAATCACCAGCGATGAAAATGCCAGGCCGTCATCAGGCGTATAGTTGGCACCTGTCACGATGATATTCGACGGCTTGAGGTCGCGATGGATCACCGGCGCCGACGTCTCCCCCACCATTGCAAAACCGGCATGGAGCTCGCCCACGGCATCGCATAGGGCAGGATACAATTCACGCGCATAATCGGGGGTGGCTCCCAGACGGTCCACCAGCGCCCCGAGTGTCTCCCCTTCGATGTATTCCATAACCACGTTGAGCTCGTCGCCCACACGACGACAATCGACGATTCTGGGCAGGTGCTCAAAACGCCTGCCTGCCCGCTGAGCGGCAAACAGACGCTCGTATGCCCCGCCGATTTGAGCCGAAGCATCGATGCGTTTACGAACAAAGGGACCGAGCGAACCACCGCCGGTTCCTTCAAAGTACACGAGCTCGGTTGTTTCAACGGACGAGCGCTTAAGTACACGCTCCACGCGATAGCTGTCGTCGCGATCGAGCGACGCCAGGTGCTCGGCAAGCGCTGCGGTCAGCTCGTCATCGGAATATGTTGGGCTCTGAGTATCCATAGCCTCCATCATAGCGCAGGGCGCAGACACCCCATGGCATCTGCGCCCCGTTCGTTTGCATCGTTGTTCGGCAGCTACGCCGGCTCAGATATCAGCCG
Organism: Collinsella aerofaciens; assembly: GCA_048529485.1. GTDB lineage: Bacteria > Actinomycetota > Coriobacteriia > Coriobacteriales > Coriobacteriaceae > Collinsella > Collinsella aerofaciens_CJ. Next base: position 9,821 of record DBGFJU010000087.1, read on the forward strand.
CTAACTCACCGTCTCCTCGCCAAAGCGATACAGCTCCTCGTTGACCTTTTGGAGGCTGCACCCGCGATCGATGCAAAAAATGATAATCGCATCGCGGCGGTCCTTGCAGTTAAGGACGCTTACCCCGGCAGCCGTCAGCGCACGGTTGGTCTCTTTGAGCGTCAGCGCCATCGCAAAGGCAATCTGCAGCACCTTATTGCGACTCGGATGACGCGCACCGGTAAAGATCTGATAGCCAAAGGTCTCATTGAGATCAGCCATACGGACCACGCGCGAGCGCTCCAAGCCCTTTTCCTGCAGTAGCTGCTTCAGGTAGTCCGAAAGCGACGGGGCGGCAAAGTCGTGCTCCCTGATATAGCCATCGATGTTCGGCGCATCGAGAAGCTCATTGAGCAACTCCTCGGTCAGCTTTTTATCGGACATACGACTTCACCTCCCCCAGTGCATGCAACATGCTAGAAACCGCTTACGTCCGAACGCTCCCAGCTAGCAACCTGGTCGGGAGACACCGTACCCAGCGCCTCGAACTTCCAGGAGCCGCCCGCCTTCAGATGATTGGTGTTTGCAAGAGCCGTTCCAACCTGGTTGCCATCGGCATCATACAGAACATATTATACAACATACGCATACATAATATACCAGCTT
>DBGFJU010000088.1:0-6358 GCA_048529485.1 Collinsella aerofaciens
TTTCGCCTACCTGCACGGTCACCTTCATCTTGGATAGGTCGGCGATTTGCATGCACTGCTTGCCGCCGCTCGTATCGCTTTCGCCCATGATCATGCCGCCTGTTACCGTGGCGCCCACCTTGGCATTGAGCTCCACGATGCTACCCGAGCTCGGGGCCGTGACCGTACGGCTGGCTGCCTTGGCGTTCGCCTGATCGAGGTTTGCCTGGGCCGATGCGAGGCTGCGCTGCGCGGCCGATACGGCGTTCGTGTCCGCTGATGCGTCGGAGACGCCAGCCGCTGCGGAACCTCCATCGACGTCCGTTGTTGGGGTGGCCTGCGCGGCAGCTGCGGCTTTCTTCGCGTTAGCGAGGTCTTCTTGAGCGGCAGTAACTGTACGCTGCGCCTCGGCAACGTTGCGATCGAGCTCGTCATTTTTAATGGTCATAAGCACGTCGCCCTCGTTGACGGATTGGCCTGCCTGCACGTTGATCGAATCGACCGTGCCGTCGACAGAAGGGGAGACCACTGAGGACGAAATGGGTTTGAGCTGCCCTTTCGCCTCGACCGATGTGGTAAACGTGCCCTCGGTCACCATGTCGGTCACAGGCCCGCTAGCGCCCTGAGGCTGCGCATTGATAACCAGGGTTGCGACAATGGCAAGGAGCGCGATGGCACCTACGACGCCGGCGGCAATACCGCGTCGAATCAGCTTTTTGCGTCGACGTTCGGCACGTTTTGCCTTGAGCTTGGCATATGCCTCTTCATCGGAAATCTCGGCCGTATCGTTCGCGCGTCCGCTCTGCTTGTCGGCATATACGTTTGAAATCAGAGGAATCGTTTCGGTGGCACCTTCGGGCGTGCGCTCGGTATCATCTGGGCCTGGGGTGATCGTGGGGACATTCGGCATAGCGTCTCCTTTATAGAAAGAACTTCGATAATTATATGCGCCCACCGGTTGGGGCGGGCGCATAGGACGGTTTCTTTCGGAACTGTTAGATTGGTCGCAGCGGTTCCACGTTGTAGGAATGCGCGCGTTGCACTACGAGTGGACAACCACGCACAGGCCGACTTTGATGCAATCGTGCAGTGCCTTGGCGTCTGCCAGGCGCAGGTTGATGCAACCGTGGCTGCCGCACCACTTGTACGACTCGGCATTATCGAAGCTCTTGTCGTTTTGCCAGGTGGCATCGTGGAAGCCGATCATATTGCCCTCGAACGGCATCCAGTAGCTCACCGGGCTTTCGTATTTGGGCTTACCGGTCTCGGGGTCCTTGGCTCCGATCAGGGTACTGCCGCCGTCGTTGCTGTTGATCTGCCACACGCCTTCGGGGGTGGCGTCTTCGCCCGGTTTGCCCGAGATAAAGTTGGCCTCCCAAACGATATTACCGTTCTCGTCATAATAGCGCGCGTGCTGCTCGGACAGGTCGACGTCGATGTATGCCTTCCAGTCGGGCTCTCCCTTTGCGGTAAAGGTGTCAGCCTTCTGGGAGTACTTGATCTCGATCTCGCCGGTCTGCTTGTTGCTAATGGCGTCCTCGACCTGCTTGGCGAGCGAGCTGCTGTCGATGGACCAACCAAAGTCGCCGCCTTCGACGGCGCACTGCTTGCCATCGGCGCGCGTCCACCAGCGAGTGGAGCCCACGGTATTAAAGCCGTTGGCGAGCTCGGCTGCCCAGCTACTGATCTGCGACGTATCGAGCGTGGGGTTGGCGGGATCGGCAAAGCTGATCCACTGCAACACGGAGCTGCCATCAACCTTGCCGGCATCCTCGCCGTTGAGCTTGAGGGTCACGTTGACGCCCAGGAAGTTGTTGGCGGCATCGCATGCGGCCTGAATCTGATCATCGGTCAGCGTTCCATTGAGCGGCTCATAGGCATCGTTGCCGAGCTTGGAAAGATCTACGGTCTCGGCCAGCGAGGCAAGCTCGAGCTCGGCATACTTAATGACATGCTCGCGGTTGAGTTTTTCGTTGGAGCGCGCCTTCTCGACGGTAAACTTGCCGGCCTGCTCGTCATAGGAGCTATTTGCCTCGAACGTGCCCGAACGGCCCTCGTTAAACTCGTCGATGGCGGCGCCCAGATCCTTCTCAAACTGCTTTTGGTCAAAGGTGTCGGAGAGCATGGACAGGTCGACGTCTTGATCAAGATCGACTTCGTTGGAGGTAGCGGTTGTTTTGGTCTTGCCGCTTAAGGATTCCACAAGGCGGACCGGCCATACAAAGGCTTCGTTGTGGCTGATGATTTCTTTTGCGGCAGCTTCGCCGTCGACGATGGGCTCATCGGACTCGGGCTGATAGGTCCAGCTAAAGTCATCGCCTGTCACGGTGAGCTTATAGTGCTTCCATGCCGAGTTGACCTTGGTGGCGGCAGACGAAGCGTTGGAGAAGGAGACGTCGACGCCGGCAATGGTGGTGTTGGGGTAGGCTACCTGCGAAAACGCTACGACGCCTACGATATAGACAATGACGATTAGACCCAGGATGACAAAGAGCGTCGTCTTTTTGCCCGACTTATTGTTCTCGGCGGGTTTGCGCGCGGGGCCGCGATCGCCTCGAGCGTGCGTGGGGGGCTGCTTGGGCGCATTGCCATTTGCCTGGCGCTGCTGACGTTGTTGACGCTGCTGTCGCTGTTGGTTCGGGCGTTGGGAAGCGTTTGCCGCACCACGCTGCTGACCGTGGCTCGGCGCGATAGGACGCGGCGACTGAACGCCGCCGGTGTGCCTGCTCGGCTGCTGCGGATCGGGAATCAGTTGAGTTCGATCGTTTTGCGACATCGTATGCATATCCTTCGATTTTCGCCTTGCGGTTCATCGTGTTTTTACTGGGCTTGCATTATAGCGATTGCCCTGCTGTTTGTGGTACGGAAACGGTGGCATTCAAAAGAGGTGGGACATTTGTCCCACCTTTGAGTCGTTCTTTGCCGCTATCCGCACACACCGCATTTTGCACAGGCCGAAAGTGCGGCCGGAGCCTGCGCGATGCCGCCCTTTGCCGTCTCGCGCAGCGTGGCCGGCAACGCGTGGCCCACTGAGAGCATGACATGTGCCATCTGGTCAAACGGCACCAGGCTCTTAATGCCTGCGAGGGCGAGTTGTGCCGAGCTAAAGGCCGCTGCCACGCCGATGGCGTTGCGGTTTTGGCAGGGCACCTCCACGAGGCCACCGACGGGGTCACAAACGAGGCCCAGCAGGTTACTCAGCGCGATGGAACTGGCGTCAAGCGCCTGCTCGGGCGTGCCGCCGAGCATCTGCACCAGCGCGGCGGCTGCCATGGCGGCGGCGCTTCCGACCTCGGCTTGGCAGCCGCCCTCGGCGCCGGCAACGCAGGCGCTTGTGGTGAGGTTGAGGCCGATGGCGGCTGCGCAGTAGAGCGCGTCCATGACTTGCTCGTCGTCGAGCTGAAGGTGATCGGCGAGCGCCAGCACGCAGCCGGGCACGACACCCGCGGATCCTGCCGTCGGAGCTGCGACGATCACGCCCATGGTGGCGGAGCGCTCGAGCACGGCCATGGCGCGGGCCACGGCTTCGGTCTGGACGGGGCCCATCAGGCTTTCACTCAAATCGTTGCAGCGGGTTGCTTCGACGAGCTTGGCCTCGCCGCCGATAAGCCCGCCGAGCGAGCGCTGCGGATTGGCGATGGGGGCCGTGGTCTCCTCGCGCATGACGTCGAGCACGCGGCGCATGGCGGCGACGGCGTGGGCCTCGCCGGTCAGACGTGCCTCGCGAACGGCCATGACGGCGCCGATGCTGAGTCCCAGTTCCTCGCACGCATCGAGCAGCTGCTCGCCGTCGTCGAAGATCTCCTTGGCCGAGACGCCGGGGGAGAGCGACGAGGCAGAACCGGGGAGCTCGATAAAGGTCGCGTAATCGACATTGTCGAGCTTCCGTAGCATGGGGATAACGGTGTCGTCGGGCGCGCCGTCGGTCTCAAAGACGGAATAGGCCTGACCGCCTACTTCGGTGCGGTAGGTACGGCAAAACGCAATGTTTACATGGGCGTAGGCGAGCAGGTTGGTGAGCGCGGCAAGTACACCGGGAACGTCCTGGTGCGCCACGAAGAGCGTGGAATACATGCCCGAGATGTCGACGCCGACGCCGTTAATGCGGCTGATGCGCATCTTACCTCCGCCCAGGCTCTCACCGCGGACCTGTGCCGTGGCGCCCGTGTCGTCGACCATGTCGATGTCGACGGTATTGGGGTGAATGGAGGCGTCGTCGCCCTTGATGTCAAAGTGATATTCGAGGCCCTGCTCGCGCGCGAGGTCGAAGGCTTGTTTGATGTTCTCGTCATCGGTGTCGAGGCCCAGGATGCCCGCGACGAGCGCACGATCGGTGCCGTGGCCGCGGTAGGTGTGGGCGAATGAGTTCCACAGGCCAAAGGTGACCTTGGTGATGCGGCCCTCCAGCAGGCTGGCGGCCACCTGTGCACAGCGTAGGGCGCCGGCGGTGTGCGATGAGCTGGGGCCGACCATGACGGGCCCCAAGATCTCGAATGCCGAGGTCGTAGCTAGTGTTTGCGGCTTGCCTGCCATGGGTGCTCCTTTTCTATCCCGTCGTTCCGAGGGCTTTGGTATTTGGTCGCCTGCTCTACAGTCCTGGCTCGCACGGAGGCCACATTAAGTGGCCTCCGGCTCGTGCGGAACTCGCGACCGACCAAATACCAAAGCCCTCGGAACTAAGGATACATGGTAGAGGCGCGTGTGCTTCAAAATTCATTAGCTGGTGACGCAGCGTAGGCTCATATCGAAGCATCTTCACCACCGTTTAAATAAAAAAGAAGTACCGGTTGGGGCCGGTACTTCTTTTGGTGCGTTGTTATTTGGCTGTGGCTTTTCTCGTAAGCTTACAGGCCGCAGGCTGCTTTGAGTTCGTTGACTCGGTCGGTCTTCTCCCAGGTGAAGTCGGGGTCTTCGCGGCCGAAGTGACCGTAGGCTGCCGTCTTTTCGTAGATGGGGCGACGCAGGTCCAGGTCGCGGATGATTGCGCCCGGGCGCAGGTCGAAGGTCTTCTCTACGGCTTCAACGATCTTGTCCTCGGCGACCTTAGCGGTACCGAAGGTGTCGACCATGATTGAGAGGGGTTTGGAAACGCCGATGGCGTAGGCCAGCTCGACTTCGCAGCGGTCGGCCAAGCCGGCGGCGACCACGTTCTTGGCGACCCAGCGCGCGGCGTATGCGGCGGAGCGGTCGACCTTGGTGCAGTCCTTGCCGCTAAAGGCACCGCCGCCGTGACGGCCGTAGCCACCGTAGGTGTCGACGATAATCTTGCGGCCGGTCAGACCCGTGTCGCCCATGGGGCCGCCCACGACAAAGCGACCGGTGGGGTTCACGTAGATGTCGGCGTTGTCCCACGGCATGTTCTCGGCGGCCATGACCGGGGTGATGACGTGCTCGATCAGATCGGCCTTGATCTTGCCCATGTCCTCGATCTCGGCGGCGTGCTGCGTGGAGATGACGATGGTCGTGACCTCGACGGGCTTGCCTTCCTCGTAGCGCACGGTGACCTGTGTCTTGCCGTCGGGGCGCAGGTAGGGCAGGGTGCCGTCGTGACGCACCGCGGCCAGGCGCTCGGCAAGGCGGCTTGCCAGGTAGTGTGGCATGGGCATGAGGGTCTTGGTCTCGTTGGAGGCATAACCGAACATCATGCCCTGGTCGCCGGCACCGATAAGGTCGATCGGGTCGGTGGTAGCGCCGGTCTGGGTCTCGAAGGACTCGTCGACGCCCTGGGCGATATCGGGCGACTGCTCGTGGATGAGGCTCATAACGCCGCAGGTGTCGCAGTCAAAACCGAACTTGGCACGGTTGTAGCCAATGCGGCGGATAACGCCGCGGGCGATTTCCTGCACGTCGACGTAGGCCTGGGTGCGAATCTCGCCGGCGACGATGACGGTGCCGGTGGTCACGAGGGTCTCGCAGGCGCAGCGAACGTTCTCCACGTTGGCAGGCACGCCGTTGGGGGCGATGTAGCCCTGCTCCTGGAGCTCTATTTCTTTGGCGAGGATTGCGTCGAGGACGGCATCGCTGATCTGGTCAGCGATCTTATCGGGATGACCTTCGGTCACCGACTCCGACGTAAAAACGAAGGACCCGTGTTGGGGCGGGATGGAACGAAGTTCTTCTGACATGATAGTCCTTTCAAAAACGTGTCCCGGCGACCGTTACCATTCCGCCGGGCTCTCTATGCAAGGGCATATCATAGCGCGTAAATCAAACATTCACACCCTTTCCGCACCCACTCATTGGGGACAGACTTAAATGATCAGCCTTACCTAAGTGCCGACAGGTTGCCCAAAGAATGGTCATTTAAGACTGTCCCCAATGAGTATCCCCAATGAGTGGGCTTTCAACATATTTTTGACCAAGTTCCATCGCCCTTTTA
>DBGFJU010000089.1:0-3554 GCA_048529485.1 Collinsella aerofaciens
GGCATTTGCTCGCTATTTCGGACAGTCCTGCGCAAGACGAAGGCCACATTAAGTGGCCTTCTTTGCGTGCGGAACTCATATCGAGCAAAAGCCCAAGCGGCCCTCTCGGTTCAGCCAAGTTGACGTAGCTGAGATGCAGCATGAGGCCTGCTCACTCCTCGAAGTTCTTAGCGGAAATGAGTTGACTTGCAACAACGCTTTGCTTGCGAAGTCGGTTGAGCTGCAACAAAGTTTTTATTGGACCTCGAACCCTATACTCGATGTTCGCTTCGTTCACCGAGTATCGCTCGCGAGGGGTCTGGAGTATATCGTCCCGCCCGCAGTTCTGCAGAGAGCGCAGCGAGCGAAGCTGTTTGAGGACGGGATGATATACTCCAGACCCCCAGAAAGGTTACCTATGAACTACGCGAACATTAAGTATTTCGACATTGCTGATGGGGAAGGCGTTCGTACTTCTCTGTTTGTGAGCGGGTGCCGTCGTGGGTGCAAGAACTGCTTTAACTCTGTCGCGTGGGATTTTGCTGCGGGCGAGCCGTTCGATCACGCCGTCGAGGATAAGATTATCGAGAGTCTCGACCACCCCTTTATCGATGGCCTGACGATTCTGGGCGGGGAGCCTATGGAGCCCGAGAACCAGATGGGGCTCGTTGATTTCATTGAGCGTGTTCGGGCCGCTTATCCTGCGGGGTCGGGCAAGACCATTTGGTGCTTTACCGGTGACGTGCTCGAGGAGCTTATGCCGGGTGGCCGTCACCATACCGAGGTGACGGACCGCATTCTCGCCTGCCTCGATATGTTGGTGGACGGCCCGTTTGTTCAGGACCTGTACGATATCTCGTTGCGCTTTAGGGGCTCGAGCAATCAGCGCGTGATTGATATGAACGCCACGCGCGCCCGTGCCGAGCGTGAGAACGTCGCGCTTTGCGACGCCGTGGAGCTTTGGCGGGACGATCCGGTCTATTCGACCCATACTATGTAGCTGGCAGAGGTTGCGTGCCGGCGTGGTACCATAGCGCGAACGCGAAATCGAAAAAAGTGAGGCCCAGATGGTCGATCAGGAAAAAGTCGAGACTGCCATTAAGCTGCTGCTTGAAGGTATAGGCGAGGACCCAACTCGTGAGGGCCTGCTGGAGACTCCGGCACGCGTCGCCCGTATGTATGGCGAGATTGCCGGCGGTATGGACCAGAGTGCCGAGGAGCACCTGTCCAAAACTTTTGCCGTCGCTTCGAACGATTTGGTTATCGAGCGCGACATTACGTTTTACTCACTGTGCGAACACCATCTGCTGCCGTTTTATGGCAAGGCTGCGATCGGCTATATCCCTAACGGCCGCGTGGCGGGTCTGTCTAAGCTTGCCCGCACGGTTGAGGTCTATGCCCGTCGTCTGCAGCTGCAAGAGCAGCTGTGCGCACAGGTTGCCGATGCCCTCATGGATTATCTCGCTCCCCAGGGAGCGATTGTGCTGATGGAAGCCGAGCATATGTGCATGACCATGCGCGGCGTGCAAAAGCCCGGTACCAAGACCGTAACGCTTGCTCGCCGCGGTGTCTTTGAGACCGATCCCGCGCTCGAGGAGCGATTCTTTAGGATGTTGGGCCGCTAACCATGAGAGTCGTCAACGACTTTGCATCGAAGACCGATGAGGGAACGTCGCGTCGCGGTTTTATGGCTTCGGGCCTGGCGCCTTTTGGCGTCATGCCTCGTATTGATTACATTTGTGCCAACGGGCTGTTCCGGCGGCACCTGGGCAACATTGCACAGTTGGAATCGGGGCGCATCTTCTGCCGCCACGGTATTGACCATCTGCTGGATGTCGCGCGCATTATGTGGATCAAGAATCTCGAGGAACAGCTCGAATTTGACCGCGAGGTCATCTACGCCACGGCACTTCTTCACGATATCGGCAAAGATGAACAGTATGAATCGGGTATATCCCATGATGTTGCAAGCGAACGCGTCGCTGATGCGATTCTCGGCGGCATGCCCGATGACGTGGCGTTTGAGCCGGCCGATGCCGCAGCCATTAAGACGGCCATTCTGGGCCATCGAAAGCTGCGCGTGAACAGCCAACCGCTTGAGCGTCTGCTCTATGCAGCCGACAAAGCGTCGCGCGCCTGCTTTGCATGCCCCGCGCGCAATGCTTGCAACTGGAGCGATGATAAAAAGAACCTGTCGATTCGCGTGTAGTTAGTTTGCGCGGTCGGGGTTCTAAACGAAGGAGACGATCGCGATGAGTAACAAGAAACTGCCCGAGAATGCAACCAAGACTGAAGGCGCCGAGCTCGCCCGCCGTGGAAGGGGCGAAATATCCACTGCAACGGCGGTGCCCCACGTGAGCTATGACGATTTGCGCCATGCCGACCGCATTACCATCGACGGTCTCGAGGTCTTTGCCAACCACGGCGTGTATCCCGAAGAGAACGCGCTGGGCCAGAAGTTCATCGTGTCCCTGGTGCTCTATGCCGACCTGCGTGCAGCGGGGGAGCACGATAACCTTGACGCCTCGATTGACTACGGCTCGGTGTGCCATGATGTTGATGGCTATCTGCGCGAGCATACGTTTAAGCTCATCGAGGCTGCAGCCGAGGGTGTGGCCCAGATGCTGCTACGTCGTTACCCCCTGATGCTTGGCGTGCGTGTTAAGCTCGATAAGCCTTGGGCACCCGTCGGTCTTCCCCTGGCAAGCTGCGGCGTCGAGATCGAGCGCGTGCGCTAACCGACGCTAGAGCTCGTTGGCGGGCGGTTTTTTGAGCCGCTGCGACAGAACCCTATTGTTGGGACAGTACGTGTCGAGCAGGGCATGGAACCGCTGATTGTGGCTTGGCTCGAGCAAATGGACGAGCTCGTGGGCGACAACCATGTCAAGGCACTCGACGGGGTAGGCGGCAAGTTCGCGTGCAATGCGAATGGTGCCGGTTTTGGGCGTGCATGAGCCCCAGCGCGTTTTCATGCTGCGTACGGAAACGCGGGAAATGGCGACACCCATTGCGATTTCGTATGCGTGCACCATATCGCGCAGCGCCGATGTGACTTCGGACGTATAGAGCTGGTCGATGTGGATCTGGAGTTCTTTGGGCGTTAGGCCGTCGAGGGCTGTGCGCTGCTTTGCCTGCGTGCACCCACTTGGCTCGTCGGTACCCATAAAACTTGCGAAGGTAGCCTGCTTGGGCCGCGGTGCGGGTGGCTCAAAGTTGTGATCGAGTGCATCCTGAACGGTGATGGGTTTGCCCCAAAGCGCAATGATGGACGAGGGACTGAGCGGCTCTCGCGCCGTCGCCTGACGTTGCTCGCGCTGGGCAAGTCGGCTGATAATCCAGGCGCTGTTGCGCTTCACAAACGCTTCGATACGCTCGCGGCTGGCGCCGAGCGGTGCACTGGCGTGGACCTCACCGCTCGATGTGACGCGTAGGTTGAAGTTCTTGACGCGCTTTTTGGTAACGACGACGGGGATGGGCGTCCCATCCGGTCGGGATACGGAAATCGTAAACTGCTGCGTCAAAAGCGTTCCTTCAGATTGCGGACGGGCCCGCCTGTCGACCCTTCGGCATGCCGG
>DBGFJU010000090.1:0-42421 GCA_048529485.1 Collinsella aerofaciens
CTTCGCCGCCGACTTGTAGCCGTGGCCTCGCTCGAAGAGCCCGATCGCCGCCTTCCTGGCCTCGATGTCGTGTTTCACCCTCAAGTCGACTCGCATAAAAAGCCTCCCATTTCTCATGTCCAAGAAATGGGAGGCAGTTCAAACCGGGGCGCCACATGCGCACGAATATGTCGCGTTTCGATTACTGACGATCGAGCTTGCGGACAGCAACGCGCTTGCTGTACTCGTCGACGTGACCGAAGTCGCCGATGCCGACGGACTCGGCAACGTTGGCGCCGGTGGCCATAGCGAGCTTCATGGCCTCCTCGACGTTGTCGCGATCCCTGTACCACTTGTGCAGGAACGCAGCGAGGGTGCAGTCGCCGGCGCAGACAGAAGAAACCAGCTTGATGTTGAACTCACGCTTGGCGTACCAGATGTCCTCGCCGTTGGAGAAGTAAGCGTCGCCGCGGCTACCACGGGTGAGCAGCACGTTCTGAACGCCAGCGTCGTGAGCCATCTTCATGGCAACGCGGACCTCGTCGTCGGTGTCGACCGGCACGCCGAAGATGGCCTTCATCTCGTGATGGTTCGGCTTGATGAGCAGAGGCTTCTTGTGAGCGAGCTCCTTGAGCTTGTCGGAGGACAGGTCCAGGACGACGTCGGCGCCACGAGCCTGAGCGTGCTCCATGACCTTAGCCAGGAAGTCAGGCGTAGCTTTGGGAGGAACGGAGCCGGAAACGATCAGGCACTCGAGATCGCCCGCGGTGTCCAGGATGTTGTAGAGCTCCTCCTGGTGCTGCGGCGTGATCGGAGCACCCGGGTTCAGGATGCCGTACTCGTGCTGGCCATCGTTGACGTAGGTGTTAATGCGCGTGATACCGTCGGTCCAGACCGGGCGGCAGAGGCAACCCAGGTTCATGACCTCCTCGACGATGAACTTGCCCGTGAAGCCGGCGAAGAAGCCGAGCGCGACGGTGTCGACGCCCATCTTCTTAAAGGCGAAGGACACGTCGAGGCCCTTGCCGTTAGCCGTGTAGCTGGCCGAGCCGGTGCGGACGTTCTCGTCGGGCTCGAGCGGAGAGCTCGAAACCGTCATGTCGACAGCCGGGTTAGCGGTTAGCGTGTAGAACATTTACAGTACCCCCTGTATATGTGAGGGCCGCGTGGCCGGCCCATTCCAACCACGCGGTTACCTCTGATACCAAATTAGCGAGCTGCGGACTCGAGCAGTGCCTTGACCTCGGCGGCGGTGTTGCAGGCGAGCGCCTTCTCGGCGAGCTCGTCGCACTCGGACTTGGTCCACTGGCTGATGGTCTTGCGGGCGCGCAGGATCGACGGAGCGCTCATCGAGAACTCCTCCAGGCCCCAGCTGATCAGCAGCGGCTCGAGCAGCGGATCGGCAGCGGCCTCGCCGCACATACCGACCATGATGCCGGCCTTCACGCCGCTCTCGATGATGTTCTTGAGCGAGCGGAGCACGGCGGGATAGTAAACCTGGTACAGGTTGGAGATGGTGTCGTTGCCACGGTCGGCGCACATGGTGTAGCCGATCAGGTCGTTGGTGCCGATGGAGAAGAAGTCGGCAACCTCGGCAAGACGGTCTGCGAGCAGCGAAGCGGCAGGCGTCTCGACCATGATGCCGACCTCGATGTTCTCGTTGAACTTGCGACCCTCTTCGGTCAGCTCGGCCTTGCACTGCTCGACGAGCTCCTTGACAGCCAAGACCTCCTCGACGCAGGTGACGAGCGGGATCATAATCTTGACGTCACCGAAGGCGCTAGCGCGCAGCAGAGCGCGGAGCTGGACCTTGTACTGGTCGGGATTGGCCAGGCAGTAACGCACGGCGCGGAAGCCCATGAAGGGGTTGTCTTCCTTGACCATATGCAGATACGGAATCTCCTTGTCGCCACCCACATCGAGCGTACGGATGATGACCGGAGCACCCTTGAGCGCGCTGGCGACCTTACGGTAGGCGTTGAACTGCTCCTCCTCGGAAGGAAGCTCGGCAGAGTCCATGAACAGGAACTCGGAGCGGAACAGACCGATGGCCTCGGCGTCGTGATCGAGCGCGTTGGGCACGTCATCGGGGTTACCGATGTTGCAGGCGATGATCTTCTTGATGCCATCGGCAGTCACGGACGGCTTGCCACGGAAGGCCTCGAGGGCTGCCTTCTCGGCAGCGAAGGCCTCGGCCTTGGCGGTGTAGGCAGCGAGCGTCTCCTCGTCGGGATCGGCCTCGACGATACCCTTGCCACCGTCGACGACGACGGTCATACCGTTGCGCAGCGCGGTGCAGCTGTTGGAAACCGAAAGGACAGCCGGGATCTCGAGGGCACGCGCAATGATCGCGGAGTGCGACGTGCGGCCACCGGTCTCGGTGACGATACCGGCAACGTGGGCCTTATCGATCGTGGCGGTCATGGACGGCGTGAGGTCGTGCACGACAACGACGGTGTTCTCGGGCAGGACGGAGAGGTCGACGACCTCCTTGCCCAGCAGCTCGGCCAGAATACCGGTGCGGATGTCGGCGATGTCGGCCGCGCGCAGACGGAACATCTCGTCGTCCATGGACAGGAACATGTTCTCGAACATGGTCGAGGTGTCCATGAGCGCCTGCTCGGCGCAGGTACCGCCGTCAATGGCGGCGTTGATGGCGTCGGTCATGCCCGGGTCATGAGCCAGGACAATGTGTCCGCTCATGATCTCGGCCTCGGCCTCGCCCACCGTCTCCTTCATGTGGTCGGCCTGAGCCTGGGTCTTCTCGCAGAAGACCGAAAGAGCGGACTGATAGCGCTCCTTCTCTGCTGCCGAATCAGCAACCTCATGCGGCTCAAACGTCAAGTCGGGATCGACGGCGACCATGACGGTGCCGATACCGATGCCCTCGGAAGCGTTGACTCCCTGATACATTCCCATTCCTCTCTCCGTGTCATGTGATAAAGCGTTTTGCCATATCCATGACAAAAGAGCGCAGTTACCTTACAACAGGTCACTGCGCCCCCAAATATGAACTTAGTTGTTCAACATGCGACCCGTTTGAGTTCTACTCGCCAAGACCGCTCTTGATGAGCTCGATGGCAGCAGCCAGAGCCTCGGCCTCGTCAGCGCCGTCACACTTGACCTCGACCTCGGTGCCGCAGGGGATACCAGCAGCCATGAGGGCCATCGGGGACTTGCCGTTGACCTCCTTCTCGGGGGTGACGACCGTCACGTCACAGGCGTACTTGCCCATGGTGGAGGCGAACAGACCAGCCGGACGCATGTGCAGACCCTGAGGATTAACGAGGGTAGCCTTCTCAGAAACCATAGTTGACTCCTTTTTTGTGTTTAACCCCTGTCATGTATGTGGCAGGAGTCAGATTTACGACGTTGTTTATATTAACTCACATCAAACGGTTTTTCATTATGTTTCGGACGAATTGTTGGACAGATGTGTTTGTCGTCCGCTTGCTCGCCCACAGGGGGCCGGGCGCGGCCAGTGAGATTTCCTGCTCTACAGTCCTGCTCGCACGAAGAGCACATTAAGTGCTCTTCGGCTCGTGCGGAACTCGCGATAAATCTCACTGGCCGCGCCCGGCCCCCTGTGGGCGAGCAAGCTGCAGAAACTCGGTCGGTCCAGAGCAATATCGTGCGAACGGAATTCTGGCTAATGATCTGTTCGCGACAAAGACTCGATAGGTAGCCCCCTCTATGCCCTTTTATAAGTTGCGGTGAAATAGGGATTGAATTTGGGGTTGAATCGTTTAAACAGTCCCTATTTCACCGCAACTTATGGGAGGGATAGAAAAAAGGCGGGGGCTCCTAGTGGAGTCCTCGCCTTTTGTGCAGAGGGCGATGTTATTCGCGAACTGCGGGATTAGATCAAGCGGGCGTTGATCGTCTTGGCGATCTCGGCGGCGTCAGTGGAACCCTTGACGGTGGAACGGAAGTCCTCGTCCATGAGCGCCTCGGCGACCTTGGACAGGATCTTGAGGTGCGTAGTGCCAGCCTGTGCACCCGGGATGAGCAGCGCGATGGCCACGTTGACGGGAGCGCCGTCCATGGTGTCCCAACCGGTCACGCCGGACTCGTCCTTGACGACGATGACGGCGGCCTCGGTAATGGCGTCGGACTTGGCATGCGGGATGGCGAAGCCCTCCATCATGCCCGTGGTGCCCTCGGCCTCGCGGGCCAGGAAGGCGTTCATCACGGCGTCGGCGTCGCCGGCGATACCGGCCTTGACGGCCTGGTTGGAGACAAAGCTCAGAGCCTCGTCACGAGAAGCGAAGTCCTCGGCGACAAAGACGTTCTCAACCTTCACGAAGTCGGCAGCCTCGGCCTTGGGGGCCTCGACGGCAGCGGCCTTGGGGGCCTCAACGGGCTTGGCTACAGGAGCGGCCTTCTGATTCTTCTCGAAGTCGTACTTCTTGAAGGCCACGAACAGGATGCCACCGACCACAGCGCCGATGAGGATCGCGAGGACCCACAGCGGACCGTTCTCGACAACAGGCAGGACCAGGAAGCCGCCGTGAGGCGCCGGATCGTGAACGTTGAAGAAGATGGTCAAGATGGAAGCGATGGAAGAACCGAGCATCATGATGGGCATGACGGGCCAGATGTTCTTGGTCATGAACGGAATGGCGCCCTCGGTGATGTGGGTGCAACCAAGGATGAGGTTGACGATACCGGCGTCATGATCCTCCTGGCTGAAGTACTTCTTGCCGACAACGACGGCGAAGGTGGTGATCAACGGCGGAACGATGCAAGCGGCGGAGACGGCAGCCATGAAGTTGGTGCCGAAGTTGTAGGTCTCGGTGCCGACGCCAGCTTCGAGAGCGGTACCGAGCAGGAAGGTGCCAGTAGCGTAAGCAGCCTTGTTGACCGGGCCGCCCATATCAAAGGCGCACATGCAGCCGATGGCC
This sequence comes from Collinsella aerofaciens, assembly GCA_048529485.1. GTDB lineage: Bacteria > Actinomycetota > Coriobacteriia > Coriobacteriales > Coriobacteriaceae > Collinsella > Collinsella aerofaciens_CJ. The sequence continues at coordinate 4,884 of DBGFJU010000090.1, forward strand.
AGGCCAAGGATCACCGGACCGGAGTTACCGAGGCTCTGCAGGAAATCCATCATGCCCTGGTTAATGGCAGCCATGGGGCCGGAAATACCGAGCATGACCAGGCCGACGATGGCGGTAGAGCACAGCGGATACAGGAAGATTGCCTTCAGGCCATTAAGGCTCGCGGGAATTTTAGAGAAAGCCTTCTCGAGCAGCAGGATGACATAGCCAGCGAGGAAGCCGCCGACGATGCCGCCCAGGAAGCCGAAGCCCACACCCGAGCCTCCAGCGTCGATCATGCCGGTATCGGCGTTGATGGGAAGACCCTGGATGGCAATCATACCGGCAACAAAGCCGGGGACGAGCGCCGGGCGCTTGCCGATGGACTCGGCGATGTAAGCGGAGAGCACCGGAACCATGAGGTTCATGGCGATACCGCCGATAATCTTGAGCATCGCGGCAAAGCTGTTGTAGTCGGCAGCCGTCGAATCAAAGGACGTGATGCCCCACAGGAACGAAATGGCGGTCAGAACACCACCGGCAACGACGAAGACCAGCATGTGGCTGACGCCGTTCATGAGGTGCTTGTAGATGACGTGACCGATGGACTCCTTCTCCTCGACCTCGTCCTCGACATCGGCGGCAGCGGCAACCGTGTCGTCGCCCTTGGCGGCGAGCGCGCGGTCGATCAGCTTTCCGGCGGCCTCGACGGACAGGGCCTTGGAAACACCGACGGAAACCATGGGCTTGCCGGCGAAACGCTCAGCCTGGACATCCTTATCGGCTGCGACGACGACGGCCTTGGCACCAGCGATCTCACTCTTGGTGAGCTCGTTCTCGACACCGACCTGGCCATGTGTCTCGACCTTAATGGTCAGACCACGCTCGGCAGCAGCCTTCTCCAGCGCCTCCTTCGCCATGAAGGTGTGCGCAATGCCGGTCGGGCAACCGGTCGCGGCGATGATGTCAAACTTAGCCATGTGTCCCTCCTTCTTGAGTACAGCGCCCGCGGGCGCTCCCCTACACGCGCTTCGATGCGCGTTTTTCCACAACTGAAAGATACCAACCTACCGTCCGCGTGAGAAGAGCTAAGGTGCAAATCTCCGGTGAAAGGTTCTTTCATAACCGTAAACGGTAAGTGAAAGTTTACCATCAACACTTGAAACGGCAAGGTGTATCTTGTAATTGAAAATGCCCGTATACTATGGCATGGCGTAGTAAATTAGATTTTCATGCCAACCAGGAGCCATCCATGACCGATAGTAGCAAGAGCGCACTTTCCCTCATTAGCACCCATCAGGGATACAGCGAGTCCGAGCAGCGCATTGTCGACTATATATTGGAGCACCAGTCCGAGGCGCCACGCCTCACGGCCGCTCAGCTCTCGCGCGCCGCCGCCACGTCTGAGGCGACCGTTTCGCGCTTCTGCCGCAAGCTTGGCTTTGGTAGCTTCCGCAGCTTTCAGTTTTCGTTGGCGAGGGATTTGGAAAGCCAGCGTAACGAGGGCCTGACTGACGAGGTCTCGCTCGACAATATGGAGCAGAGCCTAAAAAATATCCTCGCCGCCAAGGTGAGTGAGCTTAATGCGACCATCGACGGCATAGATCACGACACGTTGGCCGCAGTTGTACACGCGCTTAAGAATGCCGGCGTTATTGAGTTCGCCGCCGTGGGCAATACGAACGCGGTCGCGCTCGATGCGACGTTTAAGTTTTCGCAGCTGGGCCTGCGCTGCATGGCGAGCACCATTAGCGAGACATCAATCGGCTTTGCGCTCACGTTACGCCCGGGTGACGTCATCGTGCTAATCTCAAACTCTGGCAAATCGCGCCGACTGAATCGCATGGCAAAAGCGGCTCACAACTGCGGCGCAACCGTAGTCGTCATCAGCAGCGACAGTAAATCCCCGCTCGCGCGCCTGGCAGACTACACTTTTAACACCGTCAACCACGAAGCGCTGCTGACAACGGGCGACTTTGCGTTCTCTAAGATCAGCGCCACGATGATCATCGAAGTCATCTACAACTTCCTGCTGCCCGAGATTGAAGACGCTCGCGAGCATATCAGCTACTACGAGGAGCTCATCCAGCCGGATAAGGTCGTTGAGTAAAACGCGTAGTGGGACAAAAATTTCAGTCCATTTTGTCCCACCAACACCGCTGATACGACCTAACCTCGAGTTTCTTCGAGCATCTGCTTCGCGTGGGCCAAGCTTGCCTCGGACTGATCGCCGCTCAACATGCGGGCGATCTCGGCGGTACGCGCTTCACCGGTTACCTCGTCCAAATGCGTCTGGGGAACATCGCCCGGTTCCTTGCTGACGACATAATGCTTGTCAGCCATGACGGCGACCTGAGCCAAGTGGGTTACGACAATCACCTGATGCGTAGCGGCGAGATCTGCCAGCACGCCCGCGAGCGCACGCGCCGTGGAGCCACCGACGCCAGCATCGACCTCGTCAAACACCAGCGTATCGACACCGTCCGCGTTACCGAGGACAACCTTACTTGCCAACATGACGCGGCTGAGCTCGCCGCCCGACGCAATGCGGCGCAGGGGACGTGGAGTCAAACCGGCACCGCTGCGGTATAGCAGCTCGCAGCTCGAAGGACCAACGGGCGTCCACTCAGCACGGGGAAGATCGCGCGACTCCCAGACGAGCTCGGCGCCGCCCATCTCCAGGCGAGCCATCTGGCGGCCAACCTCGTGACAGAAGCGCGGGGCCGCCGTATTGCGGGCGCGCTTAAGTGCCTTGGCAGCGGCAAACAACTCGCGCTCAGCGCTCCCGAGTGCCTCACGCGCCTTTTTGATCTGTTCATCGCCATCATCGACCAGGGACAGCAGCTCTTGCGAGCGATCGCGCATGGCAAAAACATCGTCCATGGTGGGGCCCCACTGACGCAACAGGCCCTTGAGGTCGGAATACCGCTCACGCATGCGAGCGAGCTCGCGCGGGTCGAAGGCGACGCCATCGCGATAGGCACGAAGCTCGTTCGCGCAATCCTCAAGTGAGATACAGGCATCCGAAAGCGCATCGGCAATGTCGCCCAGTTTGCGATCGACGGTAGCCATTCGGGAAAGTTCTGCCACGGCGCTGTTCACGGCGTCGAGCGCTCCCCCTTCGGAGGCAAGCGATGCATGGGCATCGTTAGCTGTGGCAACCAGTACCTCGGCATGTTCGGAGCGCGGCAGCAGTTCCTCGAGTTCCTCATACTCGCCCGGTTTGGGGTCGACCTCGCCGATGCGCTCGAGCGCAAAGCGCGCTTCCTCGACGCGACTCCCCCGCGCACGTGAGGCCTCCTCGACGCGACGGACCTCCTTGGCAGCCGCGCGCGAGGCTTTAAAGCAAGCACGGTAGTGCTCGAGCGCCTCGAGCGCAGAGCGTCCCGCCCAGGCATCGACCATCGCAACGTGATGCGCCGGATCGAGCAAGCGCTGGTGCTCGTGCTGGCCGCACAGATCCATCATCACGCCGACGCGCTCCGAAAGCTCGCGCACACTGGCAATGCGACCGTCAATCTTCACGCGGCTGCGGCCCTCGGCAGAAAGGCTGCGCTGTACGGTGAACCCCTCCGTGTCGTGCGGCCCGTCGAAGAGTCGCGCCTCGACGCTCGCCAGTGCCTCGCCCTCGCGCACCGTCGACGAATCCGCACGCTCGCCCAAAATTAGCTTGAGGGCCAAGAGCAGCGCGGTCTTGCCGGCGCCAGTCTCGCCAGTCAGGACAGTCAGGCCGGCACTCGGCACCAGCGTCGCCTCGCGAATGAGTGCAATGTTATAAACCTGCAGCTCATCGATCATGACGGACTCCGTAGAATACGCGGCTCACCGAGTTATAGAAGCTCTCGGGGCCGTAATCCAGCAGCAACACATCTCCGGGCCCGCGGCGCACCGCCACGCTCTCAACGGTGCCATCGCAGGTAATAAACTGTCCATCGATAGCGATCGCCGGAACGCTCGGGCGATCATCGGACATAAAGATTTCGACGACATCACTCGGCGAGGTCAAAAAGGCACGAGCCTGAATGGTGTGCGGCGCAATGGGTACGCAGACCATGCCCGTGTAATCCGGACTCACGATAGGACCGCCGGCACTGAGGGCATAGCCCGTGGAGCCGGTTGCCGTGGACACGACCACACCATCGCCGCGCAAGCGATCGATATGGTGGCCCGAAACGGTGATGTCGAACTCGACCATATCGGACAGCGGACCGCGGGTAAGCGCCATGTCGTTGAGGGCGAAGGTGCGCACGACATCCTTCGTACCGTCTTCGCGCACGGACACGATATCCGCGGCGATGGTGGCGCGACGGCTCACGTGCAGCTCACCGGACAGGGCGTCGCTCACGACCTGCAGGATGTCGCGCTCCTCGGGGCTCGCAGCAGTTAGAAAGCCCAGGTGACCATAGGAAAGACCGAGGATAGGAATCTCACGATGGTTGAGGATGCGGGCAGCGCGCAGCAACGTACCGTCGCCGCCGAGCGTAATGACCAGATCGGAGCCGTCAATATCAGGCGTGCTCTGAATCTTGGATCGCTGGTCGGCAGCCCATGCGACCTCATAGCCCTGGCGAGTCAGCCAAAGCTCGAGCATCAGGCCGCTCTCGACCGCCTCTTGCTTGTAGTAATTGGGAACCAGAAAGACCTTCATAGCGTTGCAGCTTTCTCGCTCATAACCGATACCTGGGATTGCAGCTCGTCTTGCGAGCGATCGCCGGGGTCAAATCTCGTGCCGTACAGGAAAAACTCAACGTTGCCCTTGGCACCATGAATGGGCGACACGCACACATCGACCGGGAACAGGCCCTTGGCAGCAAAGAGTTCAACCGCCGCCACGAGTGTATCGCGGCGCACGGCGGGATCGGTCACAATGCCGCCCTCGCCCACCAGCGCCGCCGGAGCCTCAAACTGCGGCTTTACGAGCGTGCAGAATGCACCCGTAGGCGCCAGGCACGCCAGTACCGCATCGATAATGTTCGCGATGCTGGTAAACGAGACATCACACACAGCCAGGTCGATAGTGCCGGCATAGCCAAGCTCAGGCAGCTGCGTCACGTTTGTGCGCTCATGCAGCGTCACGCGATCGTCCTGGCGCAACGACCAATCGAACTGGGCGCGACCCACGTCCACCGAGACAACGGTCGCAGCTCCGCGCTTGAGCAGACAATCGGTAAAGCCGCCGGTAGAGCAGCCCACATCCAGACAGGCAAGGCCCGTCGGATTGATGCCAAACGCATCAAGCGCGCCTTCGAGCTTAAGACCGCCGCGGCCAACATAGGGAATGCGCCCCTTCACATGCAGCGGCAGCCCCGGGATCACCTTAAGGCCCGGCGAAGTCAAGCGCTCACCGCCACTCGAGACCAAGCCGGCCATAAGAGTGCGAAGGGCATCCGCGCGATCGGCGCAGATGCCCTGTGAAATCAGTTCGTCATCAAGACGCACGCGTTTCATGAATGCCATCAACCATTCGTATCCGGAGATGCGGCCTAGCTATCCTGGGATTCGTTTGCCGCATCCTCATCGTATTCCTGCTCGAGCTTGTCGGCCTCACGCGGCGTCAACTCAAACTTGTCGACCATATCGACCGCGCGGGAGCCCAGCTCAATCGCTTCGTCAAACAAATCGAGCGAACGCTCCAAGGAGGTATCCTTGGAGCGAACGGTAGCGATGATCTGATCCAGACGGTCCGAAATCTCAACAAAGTTACGGACAGAACCCTCTGGCATGGCTACTCCTCGACGGAGTCGGCCTCGACGGCCTCAGCAGCGTCCGCATCCTCGGCCAACACACCAGCCTCAGCCTGGGCAACCGCAACCTTAGCGGCAGCCTCGGCAGCCTGTGCCTCCTCGCGAGCGCGATCCTCGGCCAGCAGCTCCTGGTATAGGTCCTCGCCCGGCAGCTCCTCGCTGCGAGCGATCTTGCCCAGCACGCCGTTGACGAACGACGCGGACTGGTCGGTGCCATAGGCCTTGGCAAGCTCGACGGCCTCGTTGATCACGATGGCGTCCGAGACCTCCTCGTCGGTGAGGAAACGCATCTCGTAAACGGCGATACGCAGCAGATTGCGGTCGGCACCGGGCATGCGCATAAGATCCCAGTTCTTGGCAACGGAGCGCAGAGCGCAGTCGATGCGGTCGATATGCTCGTAGGCACCGCGGCACAGCTCCAGCGCATAGGGGTCGAGGGGACCCTTCGAGATCAGGAAATCACCCTCGAGGACGCGCTCGAGCGGGCTGTCCGTGGCCTCGGCCTGGAACAGCAGCTGCAGCGCCTGACTGCGGGCAAGCGTACGCCCGCGATAAACCTTAAGGCTCAAAGGTTACTCCTTGGGGAAAACGAGGCCGTCGATGCAAACGTCAACACGCTCAACCTCAACGCCAACCTGGGCATCGATGGCAGCGACCACGGCAGCGCGAACGGCCTCGGCGAGTTTCTTGAACGGATAGCCAAAGAACACCACGACACGCACGGTGAGTGCGAGCTTGTCGCCAACGACCTCGGCCTCGACAGCCGGCTCGGAAGCCGGGGCCTTGGACGAGAGCATCATGGAGACAAGATTAGTGGCAAGGTCCTTGACGCCAACGGAGGCGATGCCCTCGACATCGGACACGGCGCGCGAGACGATGGCGGTCAGAACATCGGGCGAAATGCCGATGCCGTCAATCTTGATTTCTTGGGGCATGAGTCCTCCTAGAAGAGATGGTTGCTAGACGCGGGAGACGAACTTGCCGTCGCGGGTGTCAACCTTGATGACCTCGCCCTCGTTGAGGTACATGGGGACCTGGATGACAGCGCCGGTGTCGATCGTGGCCGGCTTGGTGGAACCCTGGACGGTATCGCCCTTAAAGCCCGGGTCGGTCTGGACGATGGTGGTCTCGATGAACATCGGCGGGGTCACGCCCATGAGCTCATCGTCGGCGAAGAGCAGCTGGCAGATGTCGTTCTCGCGCAGCCACTTGGAGTTCTCGCCCACCATGTCCTCGGGAACGGGAACCTGCTCATAGGACTCGTTGTCCATGAAGATGTAGTCGGTGCCATCGTTGTAGAGGTACTGGAACTCACGGGTGGTGAGCATGACGCTCTCGAACTTGGTGCCGGCGTTGCAGGTGTTCTCGACGACGCGGCCGCTCTTGATGTCGCGGGTCTTGTAGCGCACAAACGCGCCGCCCTTGCCCGGCTTGACATGCTGGAACTCGACGATGGTGTAGACCTTGTCCTTGATACGGAGACCGAGGCCGTTCTTGAAGTCGGCGGTAGAAATGGTAGGCATAGCGACCTTTCTTGTTATGGGCAGGACGCACAAGCGTCCAAATTACATACGACCGAAATTATACACTTGCAGACGGCGCCTGCAGCGAGCGCATAAAAAGAGAACGCGGGGCGCCCGAAGTGCTCCGGACGCCCCGCCCCAAAAATCTATCGAAATGGGCTAGCAATCGATGATGTGCAGGTCGTGCGGGGTCTTGGTGAAGGGCTCGTAGCCGTTCTCGGTGACCACGCCGTAGTCCTCCAGGCGCACGCCGCCCACACCGGGCAGATACACGCCGGGCTCCATGGTGATAACCGAGCCGACCTCGATGGTGTTCTTGCTGCGGTTGAAGTTGGGCAGCTCGTGGATGTCGATGCCCACGCCGTGGCCCAGACCATGGTTGTAGTAATCGCCATAACCGGCATCGCCGATGATCTTCTTGGAAAGCTTAAAAATGTCGTTGCCCTCGACGCCCGGATGGATGGCAGCGACGCACTCCTCGTGCGTACGGCGCACGAGCGCGTACAGGTCAAGCTGCTCCTGGGTAGGCTCGCCCATCACGACGGTGCGCGTCATGTCGGAACGATAATCGCAATAGCCCGCGCCGTAATCCATGAGGACGAAGTCGCCCTTCTCGATGACACGGTCACTCGGCACGGCATGCGGGTTGGCGGTGTTGGGGCCGCTCGCCACAATGGAGCCGAAGGCCAGGCTGTCGGCGCCGTTGGCGAACATAAAGTTCTCGAGCTCGTTGCGAACCTGCTTCTCGGTCATACCGGGCTTAATAAAGCCGAGCATATGCTGGAAGGCGGCATCGGTGATCGACTGCGCATGGCGCATGAGCTCGATCTCCTCAGCGTCCTTGATGGCGCGCATCTTGCGAATGTCGTCATGCATCAGCGGCAACATGCAGGCGACGGAACGGTCCTCCAGGCCACGCTGAATACCCTGGTAGAAGTTGATCTGCATGTCGTCCTCGACAGCACAGACGCGGCACTTATTGGCTGCGATCTTACCGGCGACCCAACCAGGGATGGTGCCCTCGTCCATGTCGTAGACCCAAGGGCTGCCGGCGGGCGTGTTCTCCTCAAAGCTGTTGAGGTAGCGCGAGTCGGTATGGAACAGGCACTGGTCAGCCGTAATAAACGCCGCGTGCGGGAACTCGAAGGTGTAGTCGAAGACACTCTTAACGCCCGTAAGCCAACGAAGGTTGGCCTCGTCGCGCACCACGATGGCGTCGTAGCCACGCTCGACCATAAGGGCACGGACACGCTCGATACGACCGGCAGGACCGGCAGCAAACTCAGACATGCAGATTCCTTTCTTGTTGTCTCTATATAGACGGGACGGGTCTCAACCGAACGACGGAATCGCATGCGATCCGCAACCGATTGGAAACCCGCCCCTCAACATGATACGAAAGAGGATGGAAGTCAATAAATCTTAGAGAAGTTCTTTACGAGAAGCCAAGTAGGCGTGAGCATGGCGCTTAAGAACCTCGTCCTCAACGTTCGTTAGGCGAATGGCGCCGAGTGCCGCGGGCAGCGGCAACATGCTGCGGTTCGAGCGTGCAAACTGCTGCTTGCGGAACTCCTCGATATATGCGGCAGACTCCAGATCGAAGGCAAGTTCCTCGATACCAAAGTCCTCCAAGCAGTCATCGACCTCAAAGACGTAATCGATATCGAAATCGCAGGCATCATGTGCAAGGCGTGCCTCAAAGCGAATGCCCTCGGACAACAGCTGGTAGGCAGGGGCCTGCGAAGCGGCATCGCCCAAGCAGGCGCGCAGGGTACGCTCCCCCGTCTTGCCAAAATCGAGCGCATGGCGAGCGCTCGGGTTCGTGGCCATCAGTACGTCCTTGCGGGCAGTCTGAGACCATTGAACGGCATTGACGAGCGCGACCTCCTCGCCCGCGAGAATCTCGGGGACGGTCTCAGTAAACTGATTCCAACGGGACTTACTGCTCGAAAGCATGGTGCCAACAAGTACCGCATAACCGAGCTTGAGGTCCTCGGGGTCCGCTTCGCGAACAAGTTCGAGGTCACACACGACCAAGCCCGGCTCGGGACGGAACGCGATAGCGGGAAGCGCATTCGCCGACGAGGCGACGAGTGGCTTCATAGTCGTCGCGACCGTGAGCATGGCGTCGAACGTCGTCGGCAGCAAGGCGCACTCGGTGCGACCGCACCACTGATTGGCACACCAGCAAACGACCGAGCAGGTCGCCGTGTCGCCGACAGCGACAACGAGATCGTCGCAGGTAATGCCGTTAGCCGACAGGGCGCCAAAAACGGTATCGGCATCGGCCAGCGTAGCACCGGCAGGCGAAACCTCGAGGACAAGCGGCGACACGGCAAAACCGGCGTCGACCAGCGCATGCTCGACAACCTCGCCAAAACGCTCGGATGTGGCGCTGTTCCAAACCACCATCGCCCGCTTGGGTTTGCCCACAGCCGAGGCAAACATGCGCGACAGCTCCTCGAACGCGCCCAATCCGACGCGGACATCGACACTGCGGTTTTGGAAATTGATAAGTTGACGGCGAATCATAGCAGTCCACGCTCCAAAAGCATCTCGGCACAAAGGTAGGAAACGTCCTCGAAGGACTTGTTGCGAATATCAAGGGTAAGATCGGCAGCTTGACGATACAACGGACGGCGATGCTCAAAGAGCAGCGCCGCGTGCTCGGGCGAGCGGAAATCGGGACGCGTGTCGGAGCGGCGGATCTGGCGCATCGAATCCTCAAAATCGCCCTCGAGGTACACACAGGTACCCATCTGGTGCATGAGCTCGATATTGACCGGCGTCTCGACAATGCCGCCACCGCACGAAACCAGCAAGCTGCGCTCGCTTTGGAGCGAACGGAGCGCTGAGGTTTCGAGCTCGCGAAAGCGCTCCTCGCCCTCGGTTTCAAAAATCTCGGTTACCGATTTGCCGCAACGGCGCACGACAAGGCGGTCGGTATCAATAAACCGACGCTTGAACATTGTGCCCACGTTGCGTGCGAGCGTCGATTTGCCCGCACCCAAAAACCCGATAAAGAAGATATGGTCGCAGCCGTGCTTGGTGTGCTGGGACATGACGAAACCTATTCCTCGCAGGGAAGGTCGCGCAGGGCCCGGCGCTCAAAGATACGGAAGATCTGCGTATACCACAGGTCCTGAGTTGCCTGTGGCTTTACCAAGATCGTGTCGACGCCGGCAAAGTTACCGCTCCACACGTCCGTGTAGAGCTGATCACCGATCAGCACAGCCTCATCGGCCGTGGCGCCCAAGCGCTTAAGACCGGCCTTGAGAGCAAACGGTGCAGGCTTCATGGCATGGCTGATGGCCTCGAGCCCCAGCTCGCGTGCTGAGCTCATGACCTGGTCGCGATGCCAGTTGTTCGACACCATGCACAGCTTAAAGCCCTTGGCACGAGCGGCATCGAGCCAGGCCGAGACGGCAGCGGGAACCTGCTCGGTATCACGCGGCACCAGGGTGTTATCGCGGTCGAGCAAAATGGCGCGCTTGCCGTCGGCCCACAGGGTATCAAGGTCGATGCGGTCGACCGAGGCAACATATCGTTTGGGGCTGAAAATCCTCATGTTTAATTCCAAGACTGTTGGTGCTCTTCGTAGGTCTGCGAGAAAAACTCCTCGTCCTGCGTAATGTAGAAATACAAGTCATCGGAGTCGGTGGGCTCAAGGGTTGCCTTGAGCGCCTCGAGTGACGGAGAGCAGATGGGCGTGGGCGGCAGGCCCTCGTGCTTATAGGTGTTATACGGGCTATCGCTCTGCAGGTCGTCGGCGGTAACCTCGCCGCCGGTGACATACATCATGGTCGCATCGCTATTGAGGTAGCGCAGACCATCGAGCTTGCCGGCAAGACGGTTGTAGAACACCGAGGCGACATGCGCGCGCTGCTCGGCGTTGAGGCCTTCGCGCTCAACGATGGAAGCGAGATTGATGATGTCGTAATCAGACATCTCCACGCCGTAGCGCTCCTTGATTTTGGCCTCGCAACCGGCAAAATCGAGCGACTTGTACTCGGTGTTGAATTGATCGAGCATGGCGCGAATCACATCATCGGCAGACGGGTCCTTACCCAACGAATAGGTCTTGGGGAATAGGAAGCCCTCGAGCGAATCGTTGGCAGCGCCTTTTAGGAACGGATAGTCGTTCACATAATTGCTGGCCTTCGCCTGGTTGAGGAAGTCCTCTTTTGAGATACTGTCGTACGCCTGGGCCACGCGATCGGCGACCTGGTCAACCGTCAGGCCCTCTGGGATAGTCAGTGCATCGGAGCCCGCATTGGGGCCCTCCATGAGCTGCTGAACGACCTTGGTCGCATCCATGAGCGTCGTGAACGAGTAGGTGCCGGGCTTGAGCGACATGTCGGCGTTGAGCTTTTTGACCGCCGCGTAATAATCCTTGGGATTTTCGACGATATGGTTCTCGGAGAGAATCGAAGCGATGCTGTCACCCGAGGCACCATCGGGAATAGTGATAGTAACCTGCTGGCCAGCAGTGACTTTCGCATCCTCACCGGCAAAAAAGCCCTTGACGGCCGGTACGGCGAAGAAGGCGATGGCAGCAAGAACGATCGCCGCAACCACAGCACCGATAATCATAGGCACCGGCGAGCTTTTCTTTTGGGCACCACGGCGAGCGCGCGTGTTATAGCTCGAGCGCGTGGCCGGAGCAACGCCGTGCGAGCCATGAGCATGATGTGCGTGGGAGCGTGATTGCGGTGCCTGTCCCTGCGTGCGCTGGGCAGGAGCCTGCTGCTTAAAGCGGGAACCGCCCGCGGGCTGGGCTGTATGGGCAGCAGACTGCTGAGCAGGACGACGAACAGGCTGCTGGCCTGGACGCTGAGTGGGCTGAGTGGGGCGAGAAGAGGGCTGCGCCGAACGTGCGGCGGGTTGGGCCGCGCGCTGAGTCGGTTGCATCGGACGCTGACCGGACGATACAGGGCGTGGCGCAGGCTGTCGTGTACGATTCGGCTGGCGCGGATCGAAAGCGCTAGACATGCGAAACCTCCTCGTTTTTGCGATCGAGCCACGTCTGCAAGAACAGGCTGGCGGCGATCATGTCGATCTTGCCCCTCATCTGCTTTTCGTTGAGTCCCTGCTCGCGCAGGATACGCTTGGCCTCTTGCGAGGACAGGCGCTCGTCCTCAAACTCCAGCGGAAGATCGAGCTCGTCGGCGATCTTTTGCGCTACGGCGGCAACGCGCTCGGCCTGGGGGCCAGGCTCGCCGGCCATGGTCAGGGGACGCCCGCTTACCAGGATGTCGGGCTCATAGTCCTCGACCAGGTAACGGAACGTCTTAGCCATACCAGTGACCTCGGCGGCCGGGAGCACCTTGACGGGCATCGCCATCTTGCCATCACGGCTCGAGACGGCGATGCCGATCCTGGTCTCCCCTATGTCCAGCGCGAGCGCGACCACAGCGACTACTTAGGCGCCGAGCGCGGTCTTGGCGGCCGCGAGGGCATCGGCGATACCGGCCGCATTCTTACCACCGGCCTGGGCCATGTTGGGACGGCCGCCACCGCGACCGTCGACCAGGCCCGCAATCTGCTTAATCACGTTGCCGGCGTGGAAACCGGCCTTCACGGCGTCGTCGGAACCGGCGGCGAGCAACGCAGGCGTGCCCTTCTCGGTCACGCTGGCAACGACGCAGGCGACAGGGCCGGCGACCTTCTGGTGCACGGTATCCCAGACGTTGCGCAGGTCAGCAGCCTCAAGGCCCTGGAGCTCAGCGACGACGAGCTTATAGCCGTCGAGCTCGACGGCACCCTCGATGGCGCTGGAGATAGCGTCGGAGGAGCCACCGGTCAGCGCCTTCTTGAGCTTGTTAGACGTCTCGCGCAGCTCGGCCTGCAGGTTCTCCACACGAGCGGGAACCTCGTCAACGCGGCACTTGAGCGCAGCGGCAGCGGCGTCAACGAGTGCCAGGCGGTCGGCCATGTAGTCGAGGGCGCCCTTAGAGGTAACGGCCTCGATACGGCGGACGTTCGAGCCCGTGGAGGACTCGGAGATAATCTTGAACAGGCCGATCTCGGCAGTGTTGGTAGCATGCGTACCACCGCAGAGCTCGCGGGAGAACGGCTGGTCCTCGGCGCCCACGGAAACGACGCGGACGACGTCGCCATACTTCTCGCCAAACAGGGCGACGGCGCCGGCGGCCTTGGCCTCGTCGATGCCCATGACGCGGGTCACGACCGGCTTAGATGCAAAGATCTGCTGGTTGACCAGATCCTCGACAGCCTTGAGCTGCTCGGAGGACAGAGCCTCGAAGTGCGTGAAGTCAAAGCGCAGGTGCTCGGGCGTCACCAGCGAGCCGGCCTGAGAGACATGCTCGCCCAGGACGTGCTTAAGCGCGGCGTCAAGCAGGTGGGTGGCGGTGTGGTTGCGGCGCAGGAAGCCACGGCGCTCGGCGTCGAGCGCGGCGGTCACGGTAGCACCGACGGTCAGCGTGCCCTCGGCGGCGTGCGCAACGTGGGCATACAGGCCGTTGTGGTTCTTGGTATCGGAAACGGTCAGCGAAGCGCCCTCGGCGGAAAGCTCGCCGGCGTCACCCTGCTGGCCGCCCATCTCGGCATAGAACGGGGTGCGGTCGAGCACGATCTCAACATCATCGCCCGCGGCAGCGGACTCGACGGACTCGCCGTTGCGCACGATGGCGACAACCTTGGCGCCTTCGATCACATCGTTGTCATAGCCGTCGAACTCGGTCGCAGCGACCTTGTCCGAAAGCTCGACCCACACGTCGTTGAAGCTACCCCAGGCGTCGCCCTTGACATTGGCGCGAGCACGGGCCTTCTGGTCCTCCATGCAGGCGGTGAAGCCGTCCATGTCGACGTCATGGCCAGCGGTGCCGGCAATCTCGACGGTCAGGTCGATGGGGAAACCAAAGGTGTCGTGCAGCTTAAAGGCGACATCACCCGGGAGCACGGCGCCATCGGCAAGCGCTGCCAGGGCCTCGTCCAGGTAGACGCGACCGTTGTCGAGCGTCGTGGAGAAGCGCTCCTCCTCGGAGGCGACGATACCCTTAACGAGCGCGACGTTCTTGAGCAGCTCGGGATAGGCCTCGCCCATCTGAGCGTTGACCTCGTCGATGAACTTGGTCAGGAAGGCGCCCTCGATGCCCAGCAGGCGGCCGTGGAACACGGCACGGCGGAGCAGGCGACGAAGGACGTACTCGCGACCCTCGTTACCGGGGAGGATGCCGTCAGAGATCATAAAGTCGACGGCACGGGAGTGGTCGGCGATGATGCGCAGGGAGCGGCTGGCACCGGAGTAATCGTCGGCGTCATAGGTCTTGCCGCTGATCTCCTCGCCCAGCTTGATGAGGTGCTGCATCAGATCACCGTCGTAGTTAGCAGTCTTGTGCTGCATGATAGCGGCCATGCGCTCCAGGCCCATGCCCGTATCGAGGTTGCGGTGCGGCAGCTCCGGCATGGAGCCGTCCTCCTGACGGTCGTACTGGGTAAAGACGAGGTTCCAGAACTCAAGGAAGCGGTCGCAGTCGCAGCCAGGCTTGCAGTCGGGGCTGCCGCAGCCGACCTCCTCGCCCATGTCAAAGTAGATCTCGGAGCACGGACCGCAGGGGCCGGTGGGGCCAGCGGCCCAGAAGTTGTCGTCCTCGCCCAGGCGGGAGATGTGGTCCTCGGCAACGCCCAGAGAACGCCACACGTCGTGGGTCTCGTCGTCCTCGGTAAAAACGGTAAAGTACAGGCGGTCGAGCGGCAGCTTGAACTCCTTGGTGATGAGCTCAAAGGCCCAGGCGCAAGCCTGCTCCTTGGAGACGCCGCCAAAAGAGAAGTCGCCGAGCATCTCGAAGAAGGACAGGTGACGGCCGTCCTCGCCGATGCAATCGATGTCGTTGGTGCGGACGCACTTCTGGCAGGAGATAGCGCCGATCTCCTTCATGGTCTTCTTGCCCTGGTAGTACTCCTTAAACTGGTTCATGCCGGCGTTGGCAAGCAGCAGCGAAGGATCGTCGGGGACGAGGGACGAAGAAGGATAGAGCTTAAGACCGCGCTCCTCAAAGAAGTTGAGGAACTTGGAGCGAATCTCGGCCGTAGTCATTGACGGGTAGTCAGCACTCATAGAGGGAATCTCCTCGGTTTCACATCGAAACAGTTCAAACGTAACGATATTACCATCCCACCGCGCAAGTGCAAAAAAGAGGGCCGGCACAATGCCGGCCCTTCAGCGAAATTGCATGTTAGCGCGTATGAATATTAATCCGAATTACCCCGCTAGTTGTCATCATCGTCCATGGAGCCGTCGATGCCGGTTTTGGTATCGTCGTCCGAGTTGGAGTCATCGTCCTTGGCGAAGGGATTCTTGAAGAAGCCCATGGCATCGGGTTGCAAGCCCGAGAGCTTGATCCAAGGATTATCGAACTCGGGCTTAGGCATCGCTTGGGCCTCGGGCGCAGTCTCGTTGCCGATGAGCTCGGACTCGTAAATGAAGGTGTCGTCGCCGAGCGCGTCGTAGGCGGCGACCGGGTTGCCATCGGCATCGCGGTACGGTGTGCCCTTAAACACGGCGCCGTCATAGGCCACAAGCTGGCGGCCGGTCTCATTCTCGAAGTAGAACACGAAGATACCTTTGAGGGCCGCACAAAGCGGGATGGCAATAATCATGCCGATGGGGCCCATGAGTGCCGAGCCAATAACGAGCGCCGTGAGGCTCATGATGGGATGCACCTGCACCGAGCTCTGCATAACCTTAGGCGAAATCACGTTATCGGTGACGTTTTGCGCGACCATCGTCACGACGAGCGTCCATAACGCCAACATGGGGCTGAACATGAAACCGAGCACTGTGGCGATTGCTGCGCTCACCCAAGGACCGACGACTGGAACCAAATGCATGATGCCGGTAAAGATAGCCATGAGCGCCGCATACGGATGGCCGATGATCATAAAACCGATAAAGGCGAGGAAACCACCGCAGATGGACGTCACGACCATACCGCGCATGTAGCCGCCGACAGAGCGAGAAAGGATGGCGACCATAAAGCGGTACGAGGTCTCCTTCTCCTGACCGATGATGGTGCAAATCTCGTGGTGCATGCGAGGGTAGTCGCAGGCCATCCAGTACGCAAGCACCAGACCAAGGAAGATCACGAACAACTGCGAGGCCGTATTGGTGATGAGCGGGAACACACCGCGGCCAAGCTCGGCAGCGATCTGAGACACGTACTTTGATGCCACAGTAACAAGCGACGAAAGATTATCGTCCAAATACTCCTTGAGCGGCGTGTTGTTGAGCGTCTTGGCATGCGAAATCATCTCGTTGAGATCGCCACCCGCAACACGAAGCTGCTCGGGCAGACGGCTCAGGACTTCCATGATCTGACCAAAGAGAATCGGCGACAAGATGCAAACGACACCGACGAGCACGGCAACAACAACAATAAGCGCGATAAGCGAACCGATGCCGCGATTCACGCCATGGTGCTCGAGCCAGTTGGTGATCGGGGACATCACAAAAGCAATGATGGAGCCGACGGCAAGAAACTCAATAACCGGTGCCAGGATGCCCATAAGGTTAAAGATGACAGCAGCAATAACAATGCAGCCGACAACAGCCCAAATGCGCAGCGTCAGGATGCGGGTGTCGCGCAGCACGCGATCGGTTTGTTGGGGGTGCTCACTCATGAACGAATCATCACTCCGTCGGGGTCGATCTTGTCCTGAATCTTCTTAAGCGTGCGGCGCAGCAGACGCGAAACCTGCACCTGAGAAATACCCAGCTTCTTGGCGATCTCGATCTGGGTCATGCCCTTCACAAAGCGCAGCTCGATCACCTCGCGCTCGCGCGGCGAGAAATCGCGGATGGCTTCCTCGATCACCAGGCGGTCATCGGTAAAGTCGAGCTCGTTGTCATCGTCGGCGTAACGGTCGAGAATCGACGGCGCATCGTCGGAATCGGACGCACCAGGAGCCTCGATGGGCACCGAGGTATAGGCCGAAGACGATTCCATAGCCTCGAGGACCTCATCGACAGTCACATCTAGATACTCAGCGATCTCCTCAACCTTGGGCGAACGCTGCAGCTCGTTGGTAAGTTTGTCAGTAGCCTGGTTGACCTTGGCCGAGAGCTCCTGCAGACGACGCGGTACGCGCACGCTCCAGCCCTTGTCGCGGAAATGGCGTTTGATCTCGCCCAGGATAGTGGGTGTCGCAAACGTCGTGAACTCGAGTCCGCGCTCGGGATCAAAACGGTCGATAGCCTTGAGCAAACCCAGATAGCCGACCTGCATGAGGTCGTCGAGCGGCTCGCCGCGATTCTTAAATTTGTTGGCAAGAAACCTTACCAGGTTCATATGGGACATGACGAGCTGCTCGCGGGCGTCCGGATCACCGGTCTCCTTGTAGCGACGAAACAGCTCGCGGGTTTTCTCCTTGTCCCAAGCGGTCTTGCCGCTCCGGGAACGTTCGGTCATATTAAATATCCGCCTTGAGGTCGAGGGAAAGCGTCAGGGGCGCCGCAGTCTTTTCGTAGGAGTCGCACACGCTCGCGAGGATGAGCTCGGCATACACCGCAGCCTGGTCGTCTTCATCGACCGTAGCCTGGTCGCCAAAGGTAATAGTCATGCCAACGTGGGTCTCATCGACATCGAATTTGATGGTGATGTCATCGCAGTCGACCGCGGTGCAACCAAAGATGAAAGCCTCCTCGGCAGCCATGCGGATGTCCTCAATGCGATCGACAGACATAGAGCACAGGGCACCAACGTTGGCTGCCGTCATGCGCACAAGGCGAGCGAGACGCGGGTCACCGGCAACGGTCAGCGTGATAGGGCAGGTTGCTTCGCTACTCATCGCAGGACTCCTCAGAGGTCTCGGCGGGCGTATAGGTGTAATACTGAGCCGGCTTGGATACAGACTTCTGACCATCATCGTCGCCCGCGGCGGCCTCGTCCTCGCCAATTAGGACGCGCTCGGTAGGCTGCTCGGCCTCCGCAGCGGCAGCGGCGAGCTTGCGATCGGCGTCGGCTGCAGGAGCCTTCACCTTATTGAAGAGCTTCTGCACAGCACCGGCGGCAGAATCAGTCACGCTCGACACGGCGCTGCTGGCCTCGGCCACACTGCCCGTGACCTCGGAAATGTCGCGAACGACGGCCTCAACCTCAACAAGGTTGGACGTCAGGGCATCGACCGCGGTCTTGCTCGACTTAAGCAGCGGCTCCATCTGGGCAAGCGCCGGCGTAAGCTCATCGACAGCGCCATCGAGCTTTGCCACCACAGGCTGAGCCTCGGCGATGGTGTTGTTGAGGTCGTTCACGGTCTTATCGAGCGAGTCGACAACGGTGCGGGTCTTGCGCAGGGTAAGCGCGAGCTCAACGATAGCCCACACGCCGGCAACGGCGAGCAACAGCAAGGCGATTTGAATGGGACTCATACAAGCCTCCCAAAGGAATCGAAATACAGACGCTGTTTATGGTACCCCAAAGAAGGGGAAAGTTACCCAAAGGGAATGCGCGAGGCGCCAATGACCTATTTGGGAGCGTTGCCGCTACGGTCGCGCTCGCTTTGCTCCACACGCCACTCTTCCCAACCGCGGCCCGCAGGCTGCCAGAACGCGCCGCGCTCCAGTCCCTCGGGCAAATAGCGCTGATCGACCCAGCCTTCGGGATAATCATGCGGATACTTATACACACCGTATTCGTCGCTGCCCGGGCGATGACGGTCGCGCAGATAACTCGGCACCTCGCGCAAGCCGCTGCTATGAATATCGGCCAGCGCCGCATCGATCGAAGCCTCGCACGCGTTGGATTTTGGCGCCAAGCACACATAGAGCGCAGCCTGAGCCAGGTTAATGCGACACTCGGGATAGCCAATGACCTCAGCAGACTTAAACGCGGCATGCGCCACCAAAAGCGCCTGCGGATCGGCGTTGCCGACGTCCTCGGAAGCATGAATCATAATACGGCGAGCAATAAACTTGGGATCCTCCCCCGCATCGATCATGCGTGCAAGCCAATAGATCGTGGCATCGGGGTCACTACCGCGCATAGACTTAATAAACGCACTGATAATGTCGTAGTGCATGTCGCCGTTTTTGTCATACGAAAAACCACGACGCGGGTTGGCAATCTTAACGTCATCCACGGTGATGGGATAGCGCTCCCCCGCCGCCGGCGCTGGCGTCCCGTCCGTATCGGGACGCGTGACGGCAATCTCGCTCGCAAGCTCGAGCGTCGTGAGCGCCGAACGAGCGTCGCCCGCGGCCAGCGTGCAGATGGACTTAACCGTATCCTCATCGGCCGAAAACTTACCGTTCAGACCCTGCGGTGCCTCGAGCGCACGCTCAATGAGCGTGGCGATATCCTCGTCCTTTAAGTGCTCAAGCTCCACCACGCGACCACGCGAGAGCAACGCCGAGTTGACCTCGAAGTACGGATTCTCCGTCGTGGCGCCAATCATAATGACAGTACGGTTCTCAACTGCATGCAGTAAGGCATCCTGCTGCGACTTGGAGAAGCGATGAATCTCGTCGATGAACAAGATGGTGCGGCGGTCGTAGGTATTCAGGCGCGTCTTGGCCTCGTCAATCACGCGACGCAGGTCCTTCACGGTACCCGTCACGGCGCTTACCTCGACAAACTCGCTCTTGGTATGGTTGGCGATGATATGCGCCAGCGTCGTCTTGCCCGTACCGGCCGGCCCATACAGAATCACGCTCGATAGCACATCATGCTCGATGGCCGCACGCAGCCACGAGCCCTTACCGACGGCCTTTTGCTGACCCACGTACTCGTCGAGCGAATTGGGGCGCATGCGCACCGCGAGCGGCGCATTTTTAAAGGAACGCTCGCGCGTCGAGGCAGAAAATAGGTCGTCCATAGCCATCCCATGCATCAATCAAAAGCTTTGTTCATCAACAGTATACCGAATAAATACGAACTACCGTTCGTTAATATAAGTACGTTGCGGAAACTTTAATCCCGGGAACAGCTTGCTCGTGAGCTCGCAGAAATAGCCGTCCGTCATGCTCGCGATGTAATCCACCACCGCTTGATCCTTGTCATCCTGCCAGGCATAGGTACGGTCGTAGTAGGAAAGCTGCTGCTCAATGCGAGAAATGTGGTGCTTAAAGATGTACGAGGACTCGTCGCCTTCGTTTATATCCTGCAGGCAACGGTCGTAGAGCTTTTCGAACGCCTCGCGCAGCTCCGCTTCGGAGTCGCCTTCGATGCCGCCCTTGCTATAGATCTTTACGTAGTTCTCGCGCTTGGCTCGGCGGATTTCCTCAAACAGCTCCTCGCTCATCTCGATGCGCGGCTTGCCATAGCTGTGCTCAACGATATCGATGGAGGCATGCGTAAGGATCCAGCTGTTGTATGCCCCACCCAGGCCATCGTCAAACGCGTCGGGCGCCAGCAGGCCCGCCGCAATGGCGTCTTGACGATCGCGTCCAACGTAGCCAAGGATATCCGAGATGCGAACCACGCAGCCCTCGAGCGTCATGGGACGCAGATGCTCAATTGCGCTATAACCCATGGCAATGCAGTCCTCAACCGTCTGATCGAACTGGTCAAAGGAGCACATGTCCGAGAGCTCAAACACGCGTTGCTCGTATTCGCCGTTATGGCACAAGACGCCATCGAGCGTCTGGAGCGACACGTTGCGGCCATACAGCGTATCGAGCACGCGTGCCGACTGCACGTTATGGAAAAAGTAGCGACCCGTGCGCTCGTGGTAAATATCGTTGAGAAAGCGCTCGCCGGCATGGCCGAAGGGCGTGTGACCCAAGTCGTGGCCTAAGCCAATCGCCTCAATCAGATCGCAGTTGAGCCCCAGGGCGCGACCGATATCGCGCGCAATGCGCGAGACAAGCTGCACGTGCAAACCGCGGCGCGACAGATCATCATTGCTACGGAAACTAAAGACCTGCGTTTTGCCTGCATAACGCGTGTATGCCGGAAGATGAAGAATCTTTTCGGTATCGCGCATAAACGCCGGACGCATAAGCGTGCCTTTGTCCGCAGCGCGATCAATACGACGAATGACCTGGTCGTCGTTGCAACGATACGGGTTGACGGCACCCGAAGCACGATCGGCAGAAATGCGCTCGACCAGCTCGGGCGACAACGCCGAAGGAATACGGTCCATGCGCGCCTTAATGACGGCCGTTTCTTGATTAGTTACCATGGCATGCTCCTTAAGAAGGATGCGCAATCGGTTACAATGTGCAGCCCACGACCTCGATTATGGCAAAAATCGGCACTAAAAACGGGAGCAATGGCAGGGAGCGCGATTTTGCGATGAGGCAAGCGACGGCAAGGGTCAGGAGCGCAACCGCAAACGCGACAACGCCGCCCAGGGGATCGAAGGTACAAAGGGCAAAGAGTGCCTTGACGTCCCCCATGCCAATGCCAGGAGCGTGGCGAACTCTACGCCAGAGCGACTCGGTAAGCACAAGGCCAAGGTAGACGATGACCGCAAGACCGGCGTGGTCAAGCGCCGTGTTCAAACCGAGATCGAGCCAAACGCCCGCCAACGCCGTCACGGCACATGCGCCGGCAAGCCCATTGGGAAACCGTCGCTCTCGGGCATCAATTGCCACGCCGGCAAAGATGCAAATCCAAAACGGGATATAGACCATCGGACTCCTCCTCGAGCTGCATCGCAAAAGCAAAAACCACCACAAAGGTGCCTGTCCCCTTTGCGGTGGTTTTGGTGGTGGTTATTTGGCGCCTTGCATGACCTCGTCAAGGGTAACGTTGACGGCGTGCTGCGTCGGCACCCAGTCGACCTTCAGGAACAGCGCGGCCACCGTGATGGGGATATAGCTGAACATAAAGATCGGGAAGGTAAACAGGTTAGTCACCAGACGCCACTTTTGCGCGCAGTGAATGTGCTTGTACTCAAAGATAGTCGTGAGCAGTGCCAGGATAAAGAAGGTCTGATACATCATGGCGAAGGTCATAATGAGCGAAGCGGCGCACGCCTGCATCTCGACTTCGGTAGCCAAGAAACCATGCGAAAGGCCACCCACAATCAAGAACGTCGCATTAGCGAGCATCGAGATCAGCGACAGCAGCATACCCGGGGCGATCGTCATGAACATGTCGTAGGCGGCAAAGCGATGATAGCGGAACGTCGACTTGACCAAGTGCTTACCGTAGGTAAAGAACACCTGGTAAAAGCCCTTGGTCCAGCGCATACGCTGCTTCCAGGATGCCTTGAACGTCACGGGTTGCTCGTCAAAGAACTCCGCCGGCGCATAGCCAATGCGAATACCGTGAATAGCGCAGAACGTAGTGAACTGAATGTCCTCGGTCAGCGTGTGGAACTGCCAACCGTGCATGCCCTCGATAACGCTTGACGAGATAAGGTAACCCGAACCCGAAACAGCGCAGGACGTCTTGCAGATATTACGCGCGTTGTTGAGGAAGCGCGCCTCGCGTAGATACCACGTGGCATTAGCAGCCGAGATCCACGAGCTGCCGAAGTTCTTGGAATTGCGATAGCTCGTGACCACATGGAAGCCCTGGTCAAAGGCATCATTCATCTTGGAAACGTAATCGCGGGAGATAACGTTATCGGCATCGAAGATAAAGTAGCCCTCAAACGTGTCGGGATACTCGTTGAGAATGCGGTCGAAGCCAAAGTCCATGACCCAGCTCTTGCCCTTGCGGGCCAGGTCATTGCGCTCGTAAACAATGGCACCGGCCTCGCGTGCGAGCTGCGCGGTGTTGTCGGTGCAGGCGTCGGCAACGACAAAGACCTCGATAAGCTCGGACGGATAGTCCTGGTCCTTGATGGAGCGTACGAGATTGGAAATTACGGCTTCCTCGTTATGCGCAGCAATGAAGAAGGCATAGCGGTGAAGTTTTTTGGCCTTGGGAGGCGCGACCTCGCCACGAAGAGCGCCAATGACAAAGAAGACCACCTGGTACAGAAAGCAGACCGTGAGCAGCGTGACAACAATCTGGTTGAAGATCACGATGGGTGTGTTGGTTTGTAAAAAGGCGAGCATGCAGGCTCCCGAGAACGCGTTACGTAAACAACCGTATATCTTACCGCAGGCTTACCGAGTTCAAGAAACCACCTAATACTGGCTAGGCTACGAGCAGACCGAGCTGCGGAACGATTTCGTCGCCGGCAGCGGTGCGGCCAAGCGAGCGCGGGGCCAGGTCGTCAAGAACCGCGGCGAGATCCCACGGTAGCTCGTCGCGGCACTCAATGCGCTCCCCCGTCACGGGATGGTCGAATGCAACACGCCAGGAATGAAGGAATTGCCTGGTCAGACCCTGATCGGCGCGTGCATCGCACTTGCCGTAGAGCGGATCGCCCACGCAGGCGTGGTTGATATGGCGCATATGCACGCGAATCTGATGTGTGCGGCCCGTAAACAGGTGGCACTCGACGAGCGTATAGCCGTCGTCAAAACGCGTGGAATCGAAGCGCTCGAGGACCTTAAAGGTCGTAATGGCCTGGCGCGCGAAAGGATCGTCCGAAACGGCCATCTTGACACGGTCACGCGTAGAACGGGCAATGCCGGTGTTAATGGTGCCCTCATCCATGGCAATATGACCGTGAACGAGCGTAATGTAGCGGCGGTCGAGTGTGCGCGTACGGATAAGATTTTGGAGCGCGCGTTGGGTGTCGTCGTCTTTTGCCGCGAGCATAAGGCCCGAGGTATCGCGATCCAGGCGATGCACGATGCCGGGGCGGTCCTCGCCCTGCACGGTGCCCAGATGGTCGATACCGCAGTGATAGACCAGGGCATTCGCGAGCGTACCGCTCTCATGGCCATGCGCAGGATGGCACACCAGGCCGCGCTGCTTGGAAAGCACAATGAGATAGTCGTCCTCATAGCGAATGTCGAGCGGGATGGCCTCGGGAATCACATCGGTGGGATCGTGCAGCTCGGGCAAATCGACCGAAATACGATCGCCGGCGCGCACGGCATACTTTTTGGACAGGCAGGTCTCGCCATTGACGGCAACGGCGCCTCCCTCGATCAGATGCGCGCAGGCAGAGCGCGTGGGGCAGCCGTCGTTGGCGCCCAGATAGGCATCAAGGCGCTGACCAGCGGCATCGTCGGCAACAAGAATATGGATGTCGGCCATTAGCGCTCATTCCTTTCGCGAATCTTGCGGGCACGCTCCCCACGCTGCTGGGCCTTGCGCTTGGCACGGGCCTCGTCACGGGCGTTGAGCTCGGCGGTCGCATCGACCTCGCGGGCCGCAGGGCTCAAGAACATGTAGCCGAAGAGGGCGAGCACGACGCCCAAGGTAATGCCAATATCGGCCACATTGAAGACGGGGAAGTCGATGAAGGTGGTGGCAATAAAATCGGTCACGAAGCCAAAGGCCAAACGATCGATAGCGTTGCCGATAGCACCGCCCGCAACCATCGCCATGCCCACAACCTCAAGATGGGCGAGCCGGGGCGCACGAACGAGGTACACGGCAATAGCGATAATGACCGCCAACGCCAGCACGGCAAACGCGATGCCATGCCCCTCACCCATACTAAAGGCAGCGCCGATATTGCGGACAAACATAAAGTCGATCACACCGGGGATGACAGTCACATGCAAAGCGTCGCCCACGGCACGAACCGCAAGCTTGGTCAGCTGGTCAACAAGCAGCACAACGAGCGCTACCCCACTAGCAACACCCAACCGCCAACGCAAAGGCGGCGTCATATCCCCAGTACGACCCAAATCAATCCCCTACCCTCAGATAATCAAATTCCGTTTACGCAATAATCCATCTTATATTGCCATAAGCAGAACGCACGACATATCCACCAACGCAAGCGAAATAACCAGCTAAAAACGAAAGCGGCATTCCGAAAAACAGAATGCCGCTTGGACGTGACAAAAGTTGACGTTGGGGACGTTCTTGTTTGACAGTCGTTTAAGAACGTCCCCAACGGCTAGTTCAGCGCCTCCGCGCAGCGCTTGCAGATATGTGCGTGACCGTTGTACTCGCCGACGGTGGTGCGGTAATTCCAGCAACGGTCGCAGCACTCGCCCTCGGCAGCCTCGATGGCAACGGAGAGCTCCTCGCCCTGGGTCAGCTCAACATCGGAAACGATGTAGAACTCGGCCAGGTCGACCGCCTTGTCGCCGGTCAGCAGCGCGTACATCTCGGCGGGAACGACCGCCTTGACGCGGACCTGCTGGCTCTTAGTGAAGGTGCCGACGGAGCGGGCATCCTCAAGGGCCTTGGTCACGGCGCTACGGAGCTCGAGTGAAGCCTCGAGCACGCCCTCGAACTCATTGGCCTCGTCGACCGTGATAGGCGACTTATACCAATCGAGCAGCGCGGCGTACTTCTGGTGGTCGACGCAGCCGGCAGGCGCGTAGGCCATGGCCTCGTCGACGGTGTAGGACAAAATCGGCTGCAGATCGCGCATGAGCATCGAGAAGAGCTCGGCCAGCACGGTCTGGGCGCTGCGGCGCTCGAGCGAGCCAGGCTTGTCGCAGTACAGGCGGTCCTTCAGGGCGTCGAGGTACACGTTGGAAAGCTCGGTCACCACGAAGTCATAAAGCGCACGGTAAGCGCGCGGGAACTCGTAGCAAGAGTAAGCGTCGTCGACCTCGGCCTGAACCTGGGTCAGACGGGCAACCATGAGCTTGTCGAGCGGCAGCAGGTCGGCAAAGGCGACACCGTCGGTCTCAGGCTCAAACTGGCCCTCGAGCTCGGAAAGCAGGAAGCGCAGCGTGTTGCGGAAACGACGGTAGGCATCGGACGTACGGGCAAGAATCTCGTGGTCGATGGACACGTCGGAGCTGGTGTCAACGGAAGCAACCCACAGGCGGATGATGTCGGCGCCCATCTCGTCACAGACCTTATTGGGGTCGATGACGTTACCGAGCGACTTGGACATCTTGCGGCCCTGGCCGTCGAGCGTGAAGCCCTGCGAGACGACCGCCTTGTAGGGAGCATGGCCGTTGGCGCCCACCGAAGTGAGCAGCGAGCTCTGGAACCAACCGCGATGCTGGTCGGAGCCCTCGAGATACACGTCAGCCGGGTACTCAAGCTCGGGGCGATACTCGCAGACGGCCTTCCAGGACACGCCGGAATCCCACCACACGTCGAGGATGTCCTTATCGGCCTTGAGGTGATGGCCGCCACACTTGGGGCAGACGCAGGCCTCACCCAGGTAGCTCTCGGGAGCGTCGGTGAACCAGGCGTCGGAGCCCTTCTCATGGAAGAGCTTGATGACGGCGTCGAGCGTGGCATCGTTCATGACCTTCTCGCCACAGTCGGCGCAAGTGTAGCTGGGGATAGGCACGCCCCAGTTGCGCTGGCGGCTGATGCACCAGTCGGGACGCTGCTCGACCATGGCGCCAATGCGGTTGGCGGCATGGGCCGGATACCACTTGACGTTCTCGCGGACCTCTTTGCCAGCCTGCTCGCGCAAGCCGGTCTTGTCCATCGAGACAAACCACTGGTCGGTAGCACGGAAGAGCACCGGGTGCTTGCAGCGCCAGCAGTGCGGATAGCTGTGCGTGATCTTCTTCTCGAGGACCAGGGTGCCGCGCTCGCGCAGGAACTCGATGATGTGCGGGTTGGCCTCGTCGGTATCCATGCCGCTGAAGGGGCCGCCGGTGCCAAACTCCTCGCCGGTGTAGAACTTGCCGTCGTCATCGACCGGCATGCAAATGTCGGTGATGCCCTCCTTGAGGCAGGCGAAGTAGTCGTCGACGCCGTGACCGGGCGAGTTGTGGACGATACCGGTACCGTCATCGACACCGACGTAATCGGCCAACAGTGCCACGCCCTCAACACCGTCAAAGATCGGCTGCTTATAGTGAATGTGATGGAAGGTCTCGGCGGGAACCACATAGGGCTTGCCGTCGACCACAACCGGGGTGTACTCCCAGCCAAACTCCTCGCAGCACTTGGGAGCCAGGTCCTCGAGCATGACCTCGGCGCGGTCGTCGTGCTCAACGGCGACGTAGGCGGCACCGGGCTTGAGAGAAACTGCCTGGTCGGAGGGGATGGTCCACGGCGTGGTCGTCCAGATGATAAAGTCAACCGGGCCGTCGAAGTTCTCGAGGCCGACGGGCTTGGAGGTCATCTCAAAGCGCACGAAGATGGACGGGCTCGTCTCGTCGGAGTACTCAATCTCGGCCTCAGCAAGTGCGGTATGGCAGTGCTTGCACCAGTGGACGGGCTTGTGACCGCGATAGATCATGCCCTTGTCGAACATGGCCTTGAAAACCTCGATGTCGGCGGCGTCATGCTGGTGATAGAGCGTCAGATAGGGGTTGTCCCAATCGCCGAGCACGCCCAGGCGACGGAAGCCGGCCTTCTGCAGCTCGATGTTCTCGACAGCGAACTTATTGCAAAGCTCACGGATCTTAGCCGTGGAGGTCTGGTTGAACTTCTCGGTGCCGAGCTTCTCCTCGACCTTATGCTCGATCGGCTGGCCATGGCAGTCCCAACCGGGAACATAGGGAACCTCATAGCCCTGCATCATCCAGTAGCGGTTGATCATGTCCTTGGAGATCTTGTTCATGGCGTGGCCGATGTGGATCGGGCCGTTGGCGTACGGAGGGCCGTCGTGCAGCACGAACTTCTTGTGACCCTCGTTCTTCTTCAGAACCTGCTCGTAGACCTTGTTGTCCTGCCAGTCCTTGAGTCGCTTGGGCTCGGACTTGGAAAGACCGGCACGCATGGGAAAACCGGTTTTGGGCAGATTCATCGTCTGCTTGTACTCGTTTGCCACGGTACCCCTTTCATGTCGTGGGCGCGCACGCCCGTTGGGCACCAAAAAAGCGCCCGTCCCTACAAGCTGGGACGAAGCGCCACAAAAACGGGCTGTATGTCCGCAAAAGCTCTTCGTTTAACCACCCAGCTTAGATGCCCTCGCCCGCGTATTCGCGCGCTCGCATCCGTTACTCGGCTGGCCTGTATCGACGACCATCTCGGCGATATCTACTAAGACGTGCCTGCGCGGCACGTCCGTTGGGACCGCAGCTCCGGGGTGATTTTCATCGGTCGCATGCACGGGTTCTCAGCGCTCCCCGCTCTCTGTGGCATGCGGACGGCCGACTACTCGTCCCCATCAACGCTTATGCGGAGTATGCTAGCACGTTCCGCGCCGGCGAAAAACCCTCAACACTGGTTTCATACGTAAGAAATTTCTCGTGGTCGTTAGCCTTCTCTAGGAGCAAAATACCTGAAAGCACTTTAACTAACGAAAGAAGGCTGCCATGCGCACAATCGGAATGAGCGACTACACCGTCGGCGAGGATTGCTTTACCGAGCTGCCCGCCGCACTGGCGGAGTACGGCGCGAAGAAAGTCGCCATCATTGGTGGCAAGCGAGCCCTAGCTGCGGCGCTGCCGGGCATCGAGGCGGCGCTTGAAGGTACCGACGTCGAGATTCTGGAGACGCGCGTCTACGGCACCAACAGTACGCGCGCCAATATCGCCAAGGTCGTGAACTCCCCCGCTTGCCAGCAGGCAGACGTGCTTATCGCCTGTGGCGGCGGCAAGGCACTCGACACCGTCAAGACAGCGGCAATCGAGCTCAAGAAGATTGTCTTTACGGTGCCGACGATTTGCTCTAACTGTTCCGCCGCGACCGCCATTGCCGTCGTCTACAACGACGATGGATCGCTCGAGGGCTATTCGTACCCCAACCGACCGGCGCACATCTTCATCAATCCCAAGATCATCGCCGAGGCTCCGGCGGAGTACTTCTGGGCCGGCGTGGGCGACGCCCTGTCCAAGCAGCCCGAAGTCGAGTACGCCACGAGCGCCGGCGACCTGGAGCACACCGCCGGCCTTGGCCTGGCTCTTGCCCACACCTGTTCCGAGCCGCTGTTTACCTACGGTATTCAGGGTCTTGAGGACGTTCGTCAGAATCTGTCGAGCGAGGCCGTCAAGCAGATCGCGCTCGACATCGTGGTCAACACGGGCTATGTCTCGAACCTGACCAACCAGAACGATTACTACTACAACTCGAGCGTGGCGCACGCGTTCTACAACGCCACCTGCAGCATTCCGCGTGAGGGCACCTACCTGCACGGCGAAGTCGTAAGCCTGGGCGTGCTGGTGTTGTTCGCCTACACGGGCGACACCGAGAACCTTAAGCGCTATGCTGACTTCAACAAGCAGATGGGGCTGCCCGTAACGCTTGAGCAGGTCGGGCTTTCCGAGACCGATATCCCTGCCCTGTGCGAGCACGCACACGCCACCAACGAGTGGAAGCAAGGCAACCCGGAGCCCTTCACCGACGAAAAATTCGCCGCCGCCATCAAGGCCGCCAACGCCTACGGCCACACGCTCTAGACCCAGGCCAAAACCACCACAAGGGAGCAGCACCTTTGTGGTGGCTTTTTATTGCTCCAGCATGCTGGGGTCGAACTCGCTAGCCGGGATCACGCGATAACCGTGGCGGAGCAGTAAATCAACGAAGACGCCGTTGCCCGCCGTAAGGGTGCCGCTGAATGTTCCGTCGTAGATGCGACCCGCGCCGCACGAGGGACTACGGTCCTGCAGGATGCACGCGGCGATCTCTTCCGGCCCGCCCGCCTGCTCGCACATATCGAGCGCTCGTTGGGCACCCAGGCGAAATTCGCGATCGACCGATATGCCCTCGCAGGTACGAACCTCTCCGTTCACAATCTCGGACGGCTTGCGCGGCGTGGGCAGGCCCCCAAAGACCTCAGGGCACACCAAGAGGACCTCGGTCCCTGTACGCTCGCAGGCCTCGACCAACTCGCGATGGTAGTTGTCGAGCCCGTTATACTTGCAGCTCTCGCCCATCAAGCAGGCGCTCACCACGATCTTCATTTCCATCCCTCTCAAGCAAAACGCCCCATTTGAGAAAGCTGCTCAAATGGGGCGTCGGCGTTTACTGGCTCGGCCGCGGCTTTACTGCTGCTTGGGCATCAGCGGATTCTCGCGCGTGAGGAGGTTCATGAACTCCTCGCCCGTGATGGTCTCCTTCTTATACAGATAACGAGCCAGCTCGTGGAGCTTAAACTTGTTCTCCTTCAGAATCTGCAAAGCGCGGTCGTGCGCATCCTCGATCAGCTTGGCGACAATCGCGTCCACGCGCTCGGCCGTACCGGGGGCGCAGGTGAGCGACGTGTCCTGATTGAGATACGCGTTCTGCACGGTACCGAGCGCCATCATGCCAAACTCGTCGGACATACCAAAGCGCGTCACCATATTACGGGCGAGCTTGGTGGCCTGCTCGATGTCGTTGGCGGCGCCGGTCGTCATCTCGCCAAAGATGAGCTCCTCGGCTGCGCGGCCACCGCAATAGACAGCGAGCTTGTCCAAGACCTCCTGGCGCGTCGTCAGGAAGCGCTCGTCCTCCTCGACCTGCATGGTATAACCAAGAGCACCGCTCGTGCGCGGCACGATGGTGATCTTCGTGACCGGCGCAGAGCCCTTCTGGCGAGCGGCAACGATGGCATGGCCGATCTCGTGATAAGAAACGACCTGCTTCTCGTGGTCGGACAGCACCGTGGACTTACGCTGTTGGCCGGCAATGACGACCTCCACCGACTCCTCGAAGTCGTCCTGGGTTGCACGCTTGCGACCCTCGCGAACGGCGCGCAGGGCACCCTCGTTGATGATATTGGCCAGGTCGGCGCCCGAGGCACCGGGCGTGGCGCGGGCAATCGCGGTCAGGTCGATCGGCGGCTCGGTCTTCACGCTCTTGGCATGCAGCTCGAGGATGTTCTTGCGGCCGGTCAGATCGGGCAGCTCGACGGGGATGCGGCGGTCAAAACGACCGGGGCGCAGTAGAGCGGGATCGAGACTATCGGGGCGGTTGGTTGCGGCAAGGACAACGATACCCTTATGGTTATCGAAGCCATCCATCTCGGTCAGCAACTGATTGAGCGTCTGCTCGCGCTCGTCGTTGCCGCTAAAGCCGCCGCCATCGCGCTTCTTACCGATGGTATCGATCTCATCGATAAAGACGATACACGGTGCCTTTTCCTTGGCCTGCTTAAACAGGTCACGAACCTTAGCAGCGCCGCGACCGACAAACATCTCAACGAACTCAGAGCCCGAAATGCTAAAGAACGGAACACCGGCCTCGCCGGCAACAGCCTTGGCAAGCAGGGTCTTACCGGTACCCGGAGGGCCAACAAGGAGAGCACCACGCGGCAGCTTGGCGCCGATCTCCTCGTAGCGCTGCGGCTTCTCCAGAAAGTCGACGACCTCCTTGAGAGACACCTTGGCCTCTTCCTGACCGGCGACGTCCTTAAAGGTCACGCCCACGTCCTTGGAGGCGATCACGCGCGCGCCGGATTTACCCAGTCCGCCGCCGCCAAAACCGCCGCCGCCAAAGTTCATCGACGGGCCGTCATCGCCCATAGCCTTCTTCATGCGGCGGTTGAGCCACCAACCGATGAGGAAGAAAATCGCCATGGGAAGAATGAGTGTGAGCAGGTAGTAGGTCATCAAACCCGAGTTTTTATCGGGAACGACCGACTCCAGCGAAGCGCCAGACTCAAGCACGCGATCGGTAAAGCCCGCGTCATTCGGCACACCGGTCGTCTTGTAGGCGATGTTCTCGTCCTCGCCCTTCTTGGTGTAATAAATCGAGTAATCGTCCGTGTTGTACTCGACCTTGTCGACGCTCTTCTTATCGAGCGCTTTGACAAACGTCGAGTAATCGGTCTTCGTAATCTGCTGCGTGTGACCGATGTTGGGGAACAGAACGGTCGAGAGCACGAGGTAGACGACGAAGGCGATGAGCACGTAGAGAATCATATTCCGTCTACGTTTGTTGTCATCCATCTCCATCTGCTTGAACTCCATCTACTGGGGTTGATAATGCTTTCTAGAATACCCAACCCGGACGGCGATAAACCGACGCCGGGCACGAAAGGACAGAGATGGCATCACTGTAAGTCGGCAAGGTTCAAATCTATACAGGCGACGGCAAGGGCAAGACGACGGCTGCGCTGGGGCTCGCGCTGCGCGCGACGGGCTACGGGCTCGACGTTCTTAGGCTGCAGTTTGCCAAGAAACTGCACTGCGCCGAACACGATGCCGCGCCGCGCCTGGGGCTGCGCATCGTACAAGCTGACCGCGACACGCCCGAGGCTTGCGCCGCACAGATCATGGAGCTCGCATGCGAGCAGATATCACAGGTCGACGTTCTGATTTTGGACGAACTCGGCGAGGCCATGCGCCGCGGCTTCGTGACACGCGAGGATGTCGAAGCGCTGATCGCGATAAAGCCCGCCACCACGGAACTCGTGCTCACCGGCCGCGGGCTGCTGCCGTTGGCCGACCTCGCGGACTTAGTCACCGAAATACGTCCCATCAAACACTACTTCGACGAAGGCCTCCTAGCCCGCCAAGGCATCGAATACTAATTGATCCGAAGGGGACGGAGGAAAACGGATCATCGACATCACGACGGAGAGCAATGATCCGTTTTCCTCCGCCCCAAGGGATCATTAGGCGGTGGCGCGGCCTAGCCAGTTGCCGCTGTGGTGGTAGATGGTGAACATCGTGGCCGTAATGAGCCAGGTTACGGGGTAGACCAGTAGTAGATGCTCGAGCGACGGATCGAAGGGCATGATCGCAAACACCCAGATCACCCTCAAGACAACGGTGCCAAAGATGGTGAGCATCATAGGCTGCAGACTCACGCCGGCGCCGCGAATGGAGCCCGACGCGTTCTCGATAATCGAGAAGATCGCGTAGAACGGCGCGATGAAATGAAGGATCGTCGTGGTGTACGACGATATCGAAGCATCGTCGACAAACAGACGCGACAACGGACCCGAATACACCAGCAGAACGGCAGACAGGCCACCAATGAGCATAAACGACAGCACGAGCGACGTATGGTAGCCCTTGCGCATGCGCTCGTAGTTTCGCGCGCCAAAGTTCTGCGCCGAGAACGTGGTGATCGACACGCCAAGCGCCTCGGTCACCATCCAGATAATGCCATCCAGGCGCCCAGATAGACCCCAAGCAGTTGTGACATCGGCGCCAAACGAATTAACCGACACCTGGATCAGCACATTCGAGATCGAATAGGCAGCCGATTGAAAACCGAGTGGCAGACCACACGAGATCATACTCTTGCAAATACCGCGATCGATGCCGAGCTTAGACAGCGAAAGACGCCATGCACCCGGAGCGCGCATCATGCGAAACACGATCATCGTTGCATTGGAGCAAATGGTCAGCGCCACTGCGATGCCGCAGCCGAGCGCCTCCATATGCAACACAGCGACAAAGATGATATCCAGCACCACGTTAACCAGGCAGCCAGAGGCAATGATCACGGCGGGCCCGCGTGTGTCGCCCACGGCACGCAGCAGTGCGGTTCCCATATTAAGCAGCAGTGCCGCAACCATCGCGGCAAAATAACAGCGAGCATAGGCCACGCCCTCGGCCAATAGTTCATGCGGCGTGTTCATAAGCACCAGCATGGGCTCAACGAACACTATGCCAAGAATCGAGAAAACGATACCGCCCACCAGCGCGAGCGTCATGGCGGTATGGACCGAACGGCTCAGACGCTCGTCATCGTGCTGGCCAAAAAACTGACCCGTGATAACGGCACATCCAGCACCCACACCGACGCAAAAACCGATGCAGAGCTCGGTAAGCACCATCGTGGCCTGAATGCCACCCAGCGCGAGCTTACCGCCAAACTGACCGACGATATAGGTGCCGATAAGCGTGTAGGCCTGCTGAAAAAACGAGCTAAAGAAGATAGGGACGCACAGCGACAGCAGCTGTTGCCAAATGACACCCTGCGTTACATCGATAGCCGTAGATTTCTTAGCCACACGCCCTCCCCACTAGCGTACGTCATACAACAAAACGGCAATTTAAGACCAAAGCCAATACCAGCTTAACACCGACCAGCGTCGGCCGAAACGCCCCGAACCAGAGCCCGGAGCGAAATATCTGCCTAGTGATACAAACCCGGCTGGTAGTGATACTCATTGCTCACATGCGGACACAGCTGCCAAAAGGCGACGGCACTTGCCGCGGCCACGTTGAGCGAATCGACCCCGTGCGCCATCGGAATTCGCACGGCTCGGTCACAGCCCGCAATGGTCTTGGCGCCCAAGCCAGCACCCTCGGTGCCCATAAAGATTGCCAGGCGGTCAATCTCCTGCAGCGCGGGATCGTCCAATGACACCGAATCATCCGTCAACGCCATGGCGGCACACGAAAAGCCGGCATCGTGCAGCGCCGCCAGCCCATCATGCGGCCATACGCGCGCCTCGCTGCCAATGCGCGTCCAGGGCACCTGGAAAACCGTGCCCATGCTCACGCGGGCCGAGCGACGATACAGCGGGTCACAGCAAGTAGGGCTCACCAAAATGCCATCGACGTTCAGCGCAGCCGCCGAGCGGAAAATCGCGCCGACGTTGGTGTGGTCGACAATGCCCTCGAGGACGCATACGCGCACCGGGCGCTCCCCCGCCGCCTCGACGACGCCGCCCAAGAACTCATCAACCGGAATCTGACGCGGGCGACGGAACGCCGCCAACGCGCCGCGCGTCACATTGAAGCCCGTCAGCTGCTCCATGAGCTCCATGGAGGCCACGAACACAGGAACAGGACCCGCGCCCTCGCGCACAACCAGGCGCTCGAACAGCGGCCTCATCTGGTCGAGCCAGCGTTCGCCCAAAAGAAAGCTCACCGGCTGGTATCCGGCGCGCACCGCGCGCTCGATAACCTTGGCACTCTCGGCGATAAAGATGCCCTTTTGCGGCTCCAGCACGCAGCGCAGCTCGCGCTCGGTCAGTCGCACGTAGGCATCGAGCCGCTCGTCCTCGAGCGAATCGATTCGCAGCACCTCAACGGCATCAGTCATAGCAGCCAGCCCGCACCTTTCTTTGCAGCACCTATACAAATATCGGGGCAACGCCATGCGCTGCCCCGCCACTCATTCCAACCCGATAATACCGAAGGGATAATCGGGTTTACGCATCAACGCGACGATACGTCACGAACTCATAATTGACGCCCTCGTCACCCTCACCGGCGGCAATCGTCGCGACCCCGCTACGCTGCGCAATCTCCCACGCGGGATCGGCGTCCAAGTCGGGAAAGTACGTGTCCACGGGATGGACGCAGTGGTTATGAGTGACCTCGGCATCCACGCAGTACGGCAAAAACTGCCGATAGACATCGCCGCCACCGATCACCCAGGCAACGAGCTCATCGGCAACCGCAGAGAGCGCTTCGTCAACGCTATGCACCACGTCGACGCCCTCGTGGGTAAAGCCCATATCGCGCGTAAGCACGATATTGCGGCGGTTCTTGAGAGGACGCCCGCCGGGAAAACTCAGCAGCGTCTTGCGTCCCATGATAACCGGGCAGCCCTTGGTGCAGGCCACAAAATGGCGCATATCGGCGCGATTGGACACCACCATGTCGCCCTCGCACCCAATGCCCCAATCGTCACACACGGCGACGATAGCAGATAGCTTACACGTCATGAGCACCACCTACACCGCAATGGGAATGTTCTTGACCTGCGGGCCGTGCTCATAGCCCTCGACGATCAGGTCATCGGTCGTAAACGCATAGAAGTCATGCGCATCGGGGTTGAGCGTTACCTTGGGTGCCGCAAACTGCGGACGCTCGATAAGCTCGCGGACGATATCGACATGACGATCATAGATATGGGCGTCGGCGATCACGTGCAGCAGCTCACCGGGAATCATATCGACCGACTGCGCGACCATCATCAGCAAAATGGCGTACTGGCACACGTTCCAGTTGTTCGCGGCCAAAATGTCCTGGCTGCGCTGGTTGAGAATCATGTTGAGCGTCGGCTTGTCGTCCTGAGGACGCTGCGTCACGTTATAGGTCACGCTATAGGCGCACGGATAAAGGTGCATCTCGGACAGATCGCTAAACACGTACGTATTGGTCATAATGCGGCGACTATACGGCGTGTGCTTAAGGTCGTACAGCACACGGTCCATCTGGTCGAAGTCGCCCTCGACGTAATGGCTCTTCTGACCAATCTGATAGCCGTAGGCTTTACCGATGGAACCGGTCTCATCGGCCCACTCATCCCAGATATGGCTGTTGAGATCATGCACGTTATTGGACTTCTTTTGATAGATCCACAGAATCTCGTCCATGGCAGACTTAAGCGCCGTACGACGCAGGGTGAGCGCGGGGAACTCCTCGCGCAGATCATAGCGCGCCGTGACACCAAAGTTTTTAATGGTATAGGCAGGGGTGCCGTCCTCCCACACCGGACGGACCTTTTGGCCCTCGGTGGTGGTGCCATGGTCCAAGATATCGCGGCACATGGTTACAAACTGCTGATCAGCTTTGCTCATTGACCCTCCTGTCAGTCGCCTATAAGCGAGATTTATTGTAGCCCAGGCGCGCGAGTGTCGAATTGGACACTTAGTCCGGCACACGCAATGCACGGCAGCGCGGCTCCGCATGCGGCAACGAGGCATCTTAGCCTTTTTCTGACATATGACAGAAATGCCTTGCGCCCAACGACTAACGCGTTATCCTATTGTTGACATATGTCAGATAAGGAGTGTGCATGGCAGGAAGACGCGAAAAACTGCGCCGCGTCGGGATCATCCCCGAATACCGCGGCTTTACCCCCGATGGCCTGGCCAGCGGTGATGCCATCGACATGACCGTCGACGAGCTTGAGGTGCTGCGCCTGTGCGACCTGGAAGGTCTCAACCAAGAGGCGGTCGCCCAGCAGATGGGCATCGCCCGCGCAACGGTGGCGGCCATTTGCAGCCGCGCGCATCGCAAGGTGGCCGAAGCGCTGGTCAACGGACGAGCGCTCGTCATCGCGGGCGGCAATATCGCGTACTCCCCCATCGCCACGACGACGGCCGCATGGCCAGCAAAGGAGGTCGGCACCATGAGGGTGGCAACGACGTACGACAACGGCAACATCTTTATGCACTTTGGCCGCAGCGAGCAGTTCAAGATCTACGACATCAAGGATGGCAAGATGCTCAACGAGCAGGTCGTAGGCACCGGTGGCACCGGCCACGGCGCCTTGGCGGGCCTGCTTGCCAACGGTGGCGTTGACACGCTCATTTGCGGCGGTATCGGCGGCGGCGCTATCAACGCGCTTGCCCAAGCCGGCATCACGGTCTATGCGGGCGCCCAGGGCAGCTGCGATGCCTGCGTCGAGGCCCTCATTGCCGGCACGCTCGCACAGAACGGCGAGGCCACCTGCGACTGCCATGGACATGATCACGAGCACATCCACGAGCATGGCGAGTCCTGCGGCTGCCACGGTCACCACGACCATGACGGGCACGAAGGCTGCGGCTGCCACTAGCGGCAAGCACCTCGTCGAGAACGCGCTTCCACGCG
>DBGFJU010000091.1:0-10762 GCA_048529485.1 Collinsella aerofaciens
GCTTGGTGGTGGGCTGCTCGGGCTTAGCGGGCTGCTCGGGGGTACCGGACTGCTCGGGAGTACCAGGCTGCTCGGGAGTGCCAGGCTGATCCGGGGTTACCGGGTCGGTGGCAAGAGCGTCCTTGGCGTAGGTGATGGACACCTTGAGGCCGTTGGTCTCGGTGTTCAGGTCGCTCGGGGTGAAGGGCTGGTCGAAGTTCTCAGCCTTCAGATAGGCGCGCATCTCCTGGAGCAAGGCCTTGCACTTGACGTAGGTGTTCTCGGTGGCAGCATTGCCGGCCTTGTTTGCCAGGGCGGTACGGGCCTCGGTGCCCTCGGTGGCCTGCATGACCTCGTCGACTTCCAAGTTCTGCTCGACGAGCTCGTTCTGGAGGGCGTCGAGGTAGGTGCGAACGCCGGTGCCGAGCTGCTCACGGTGCTCGAAGCACAGGGAGCTGATGTCCATGAGGACATAGTTGATGGAGTTCTCGGGCTCCTCGTTGTTCACGATGTCCTCCTCTTCGCAGTGATCGAAGGAGACGGTCTGGTCGCTGTAGTACGGGCTAACCTCGGTGAGCAGTGCGGAGTAGTAGGGGATGGCGACGGAGTAGGCGGCGCGGGAGAGCATCTCCCACTGGATGGTCGCGATCTCGGGGTCCATGCCCTGACGGATCTGGAAGAGATTGACCTCGGTGTTGGTCTCGGTACCAATGGCGTAGGCGCCGTCGGTGTTGGCGTTGAGGCCCGGGACCTTCTCGCCGCGGTTGCCAAACGCGCGGATCATCTCAAAGGTGTTCCAGTCGGACTTGCCGGGCTGGAAGAACAGCGGCTGCGCCTTGCTAACCAGGGCGCCGGTCGTGGCACGAGCATCTTCGCGCTCGTCCTTGACGATCTCGTAGTCGGTGCCCTCGGTGAGCGGCACACCGAAGTAGGCGCGACCCTGGACATAACGGGCCCAAGAATGCATGGCCTTTTCGCTAATTGCCTCGCCGTAGGTCTGGGCAACGTCAAATTGACCGTCATCGAAGTACTTGGCGAAGCCATTCTCCTTAGGCATGGACTCGATGGTCGCAGAGTGGAGACAGTTCGCGGTGTCGGTGAGGTCAACCTTGTAGTTGAGGTTGCCGATGTTGGGGTTGAGCGAGGCGATATCGTCAGTGAGCCTCATGGCGATCCACTGGTGGCCGGAAAGTGCGGCAAACAGCCAAGTCTCGTTGCTGTCGGCGATGATAATCTGATCGTTGCCGCAGGCGCCCTGCTCGTCGATGATCTTGCCGAGGAGCTCGACGCCCTCACGTGCATTGGCGCTTTCACCTAAGATAACGCTGCCGTAGCTGTACTCGCCAATACCGGTTTTGGTCA
Source organism: Collinsella aerofaciens (assembly GCA_048529485.1). Lineage (GTDB taxonomy): Bacteria > Actinomycetota > Coriobacteriia > Coriobacteriales > Coriobacteriaceae > Collinsella > Collinsella aerofaciens_CJ. The sequence continues at coordinate 1,342 of DBGFJU010000091.1, forward strand.
GGGGGTCTGCTGCCTCAGCATCAGCATTCATGCCGGTGGTCAGCGTTGCGGAGCAGGACACGCCCTTCTCATTGATGCCTGCCTCAGAGTAGGCATCATAGCGCCCGTGCCACTGGGAGGGATGGTCGCGTACATAGGTGTAGCGATACGTGGTCTTGGTCGAGGTATACATGAATGCGGACTCGTCCGAGCCGTACGTATGCCCCGGGCCGTGAGAAGGCTCAATGCCAAAGTGCTTGAGGTAGCGCTTATCGAAGTCCTCGGCGCGGCCATAGTACGTGTCACCGTCGGCCGTCAGCTTGTTGCCCATGTACATCTGCGTGCAGGCGAGCGCAGATGTCGGCATGGACATGATGGTTGCAGCTCCAAATGCAAGGCCTATGCCAAGCTTCTTGAGCGCGTTGACGGGATGAGTTTTACTCATATTCCCTCCCAGCGTGCGAAAGCCCTCTGTCTCCAGAGGGCTTCACCCAATAATTACACCCCCTTAGCGTAACGAATTCGAAACAATATACATTCATGAAAGTTATTTACTCGATAAGCGTAGCGAAATATGCGATTAACGGTAAATTGAACTCATTTAGTGGGAAATCAATTTGTATAACGCCAGCGAAAAATGTAGCTAAATAAAGCGTCAAGAAAAAAGCGGACCCCTCGCCGGCTTGTGGTTTCATGACGGCGAGGGGTCCGGGCTGCACAGGCCGTCTAAGAGTAATGGCTACTTCTTTCGACGGTGAATCACGTTAATGGCATAGCCGACGAGCATGGCCAAAACGATGACGATAAAGCCAAGGATGGGGTTGTCGTTCACGGGGGTCCTCCTATTTTCCGAGCGGCGAGAATTCGTCGACGATGATATCAAGGCATTGCGGTAGCGCGCGGGCGCCAAAGACGCCGGAGTTGCTGGAGATGATCTCGCCATCAAACTGCATGCCGAGCGATGGCGTGCAGGTAATCTTGGCTTCTTTGGTCTGGATGATCTTAAACTGCGGGCGGCCGAGTACCTTGCCGGCGGGGTCGAGCGCGGCGGTGATTACCGTGGGGAGCAACTGCACCGTGCGCACGGGCTCAATAACGACGATGTCGACCATGCCGTCGTTCATACGGCAGTTGGGGAACAGGTTGATGTCGTTTTGGATGAGAGACGTGTTGCCCGCCATGCAGCAGATGCCGTCGAGCTCCTCAACAATGCCATCATGCTCAATGGTAAAGTGCGCCACCGTGGGGTTGGGCGTGGCGAGAGCGGAGAGGAAGTAGGCGATCTCGCCGATGTCGTTTTTGGTGGGGGCGGCCTTCATCATGATCTCGGCGTCAAAGCCCGAACCGGCGATGATGATAAAGCCATGGCGCTTTTCGTTGCCGTTCTCGTCGAGCCAAAAGAGCTCGCCCATGTCTACTTTGACCGTGCGGCCGGCGCGACATGCCTTGGCAAGCGCCGCTGCCTCGGGGGCATTGCCGATGTTGTTAAAGAACAGGCAGGCCGTGCCGGAGGGGAAAACGAGCGTGGGGACGCCGCAGCCGCGCATCTGGTCGAGCACGTTGGAGACGGTGCCGTCGCCGCCCGAGACGACCACGCGGTCGAACTCGCGAACGTCTGCCACGGCGTCCTCGGGCTCCATGCCATCGCCGATAAAGCGCATCACGACTTCGTCGCCGCCCTGTGCAAGGGCGTGCGTGAATGCGTAGATTTCATCTGAGCTGGGGCCCGATGCCGGGTTGTGGATGATAAGGCAGCGCATACTTACGTTCCCGTTCTGTGACTAACCGAGTATAGTTGTAAGGCAATGCCGATATCCTACCCGTGTTTTTCGGGCCTAACCTTATTCGATGGGTTGATATGTACATTTCCACACATCAGGCTCTACTCGACTTTTGCCAGCGCGCCCGTGAGTTCGACGCGATTGCCGTCGATACCGAGTTTTTGCGCGAGCGCACGTTCCATCCGCGTCTGTGTTTGGTTCAGATTGCCACCCCTGCCGAGAGTGTAGCGGTCGATCCCCTGGTAATCGACGACCTATCGCCGCTGGCCGAGCTTATGGCCGACGAGAGCGTGACCAAGGTCTTCCACGCCTGCTCGCAGGATATGGAGGTCATGCTCCATACCGTAGGCGTGCTGCCGCGTCCGATTTTTGACACGCAGGTGGCCGCCGCCTTTTTGGGCGAGCGTCAGCAGATTTCCTACGGCGCGCTCGTGCAGACGTTTTGCGGCGTCTCATTGCCCAAGACCGAGTCACTGACCGACTGGTCGCGTCGCCCGCTGACCGATAAGCAGATTGAGTACGCGATCGATGACGTCAAGTATCTGATCGTCGCCTATACCGAGATGATGAGCCGCCTGCGCGAGCTGGGCCGCGTGGACTGGGTGCTCGACGAGCTGCGCCCGCTGGCTGACGAGTCGCACTATCGCGCCGATCGCCACGAGGCGTTCCGCAAGGTCAAACGCATCAACTCGTGCAGTCGTCACCAGCTGGGTATCGCGCGCGAGCTCGCCGCCTGGCGTGAGGACCGCGCCGAGCGCCGCAACATCCCGCGCAAATGGGTCATGTCCGACGACACGCTGCTTGCGCTCGTTAAACGCAATCCCGTGCGCGTTGAGGAGTTCCGCAGCATTCGCGGTACCGATCAGTTGGGGGAGCGCGACGTGGACGGTGCGCTCATGGCCATCAAGCGCGGCGCAAGCTGCCCGCACGATCGCCTGCCGCTCATGGTGCGCGGGCATCGCCAGATCTCTCCGGAGTTGGAGAGCGTGACGGATCTCATGTACGCGCTCATCCGCCTGGTTGCCGAACGCTCGGGAGTGGCGACCTCGGTCATTGCCTCGCGCGATGACCTGGCCGACTACATTGAGCATCCCGAGCAGAGCCCCTTGCGCGAAGGCTGGCGCTTTGAGCTTGTGGGCTCGCGCCTGGACGATCTGCTCTCGGGCAACATGGGGTTGACGGTCAAAGATGGCAAAATTGAATTGCTGTAAGGAAGCCTAGCCGCTTGAGTGGGTAGAATGCCTCCAACGTGTAACTCGATTCGGAGGAATTCGCATGCCTTATTACTATGGATACGGCTTTGGCATCGACCCGCTGTACCTGCTGGTTGTTCTTGTCTGCACGGTGATTGGCCTTGCCGCACAGAACTATATCAACTCGACGTACAAAACCTGGTCCAAGGTTCGCTCGGACGGCGACACGGGCGCCACGGTCGCTCGCCGCATGCTCGACGCCAACGGCTGCAACGCCGTGGGTATCAAGGGTGTCGCCGGCGAGCTCACCGACCATTACAACCCACAGGACAATAACCTGTATCTCTCGGATGCCAACCGTTCGGGCGGGTCGGTCGCAAGCGTTGCCGTCGCCTGCCACGAGGCGGGCCATGCCGCCCAGCGCCAAAGCGGCTATGCCATGATGAAGGTACGCACCGCTTTGGTCCCCGTCGTCAACTTTACCCAGAACACCTGGACGATCGTGCTGCTCATGGGCTTGTTCATGAACATCGCGGGACTCACGACCCTCGCGCTGGTCTTCTTCTCGTTTAGCGTGTTGTTCCAGCTGGTTACGCTGCCGGTCGAGATCGATGCCAGTCGCCGCGCCGTGGCGTATATCGAGCAGTCGGGCATGAGTTCTAAGCAGGTCAACGGCGCCAAGAAGGTGCTGACGGCAGCCGCGCTTACCTATGTGGCCGCAGCGCTCACTTCGATCATTCAACTGCTCTACCTTATGGCTCGCTACAACAGAAATTCCAACCGATAACAAATTGGGTCGCTGGGCGCCGCGGGGATTCGTGTCCCCGCGGCGCTGTACTATGTGTTGGACTTGAATTTGCACGGGGTCGGAGCCTCTGTGCGCGATAACGAAAGGAGGCTGCGTGGCAGGCTGGAACCTAACCGGCAATGCCGTTTCCGCCGAGTTCGACGGTTCGGACGAGCAGGAGCGCAAAGAGCTCAGCGTGAGCCAAGCGGTGGAGATCGCCGCCGGCGCGCTCGATGCCATTCCGCAGCTGAGCGTCCTGGGCGAGGTCACGGGCTTCCGTGGCCCCAATGCCCGAAGCGGCCACTGCTACTTCCAGATTAAGGACGACTCGGCGGCCGTTGACTGCATCATCTGGAAGGGCGCCTACCTTAAGCGCACCTTCGATCTGCGCGACGGCATGCAGGTAAGCTTTAAGGGCAGCTTCAATCTCTACAAGCCTACGGGTCGCATGAGCTTCGTCGCCCGCTCGTTTTCGCTGGCGGGGGAGGGCCTGCTGCGTCAACAGGTGGCGCAGTTGGCCGAAAAGCTACGCCGCGAGGGGCTGATGGACGAGTCCCGTAAACGCCGCATCCCGGTGTTTTGCTCACGCGTGGCGGTCGTCACCTCGCTTTCTGGCGCGGTAATCGACGACGTTAAGCGTACGCTGCGCCGTCGCAACCCGCTCGTCGAGCTTGTCTGCGTGGGCGCAAAAGTCCAGGGCGAGGGTGCGCCGGAAGAGCTTATTGAAGGCTTGCGCCGCGCCGCTGCCATTACGCCGGCGCCCGATTGCATTTTGCTCGTGCGTGGCGGCGGTTCCTTCGAGGACCTCATGACCTTTAACGACGAGGAGCTTGCCCGTGCGGTGGCAGCCTGTCCCGTGCCTGTGGTAACGGGTATTGGGCATGAGCCCGATACCTCGATTTGCGACATGGTGAGCGACCGTCGCGCCTCTACGCCCACGGCGGCGGCAGAATCGGTGGCACCGGCTATGACGGAGTTGGCCGACGTGCTCGAGGCGCGCCATCAGCGTCTGGGCGCCGCGATGGCTTCGATGATCGGGTCGGATCAGGTCGATCTGGAAATGCTCGACCAGCGCGGTCGTCGTGCCTGGGATACCTATACGGCTCGTCTGGGCGACGCGCTCGATGCGGCCGCATGCCGCCCGTGCCTCAACGATCCGACGTTTATGGTCGAGCGTCGCGAGTCTGAGCTTGCCCTGACGGCCGATCGTCTGTCCGGCGCCATCGCACGCTCGGTCGGGACATTCCGCTCCAACTTTGAGCGCCTGCCCGAGCGTCTGGTTGCAAGCACCTCGGGGCTCGATGGCAAGCGCCATGCGCTCACACTTGCGAGTTCCCGTCTGGAGCATCAGGGGCGCACGATGCTCAGCAAACCCGCGTCCGACCTGGGCCGTGCAGCGGCTTCGCTCGATGCCCTGTCGCCGCTCAAGGTGCTTGCCCGCGGTTACTCCATCGCGTACAGCGATGACGGTGTGGCTACGAGCGCCAAGACTTTTAAGCCCGGCGACGCCATTCGCGTGCGCATGGCAGACGGCAACGTGGCGGCAACGGTCGATACGGTCGAGTAGTCCGCGTTTTATTGTGAGAGACCTTTAGGAAAGGAAATAGATATGGCAGAGAAGACCTCGGTCGAGCAGCTTACGTACAAGCAGGCCTCGCAAGAGCTGGAGCTCATCATCCGCAGCCTGGAGTCGGGCGATATGGAGCTCGAGGAGTCGCTCGAGAGCTATACCCGCGGCGTCGAGCTCCTTAAGAGCCTGCGCACCCGCCTGTCCGATGCCGAGCAGAAGGTCTCGGTGCTCCTTAAGGACGTCGACGGCAACGACGTGCTCGCCGACGGCGAAGCCGCCAACACGGACGACAACCTCTCGTTCTAACTACCTCGCAGCCTACTTTGGGGTAGTCTTTTTGGGACGGGACTTTTTTGACTACCCTTGCGCGACGGCTTGCCGAGTGTTTGCGCTTGCGAAAAAGTAGTCAAAAAAGCCCCGTCCCAAAAAGACTACCTTGGTCTGTGAGAAAGGAACCAACCATGTGTGATTGCATCTTCTGCAAAATTGCTAACCACGAGATCCCCTCGACCGTCGTTTACGAGGACGACCAAGTCATCGCCTTCGACGACCTCAATCCCCAGGCGCCGGTCCACACGCTCGTGATCCCCAAGAAGCACTACAGCGACATCGCCGACAACGTGCCTGCCGAGACCATGGGCGCCATGGCCCACGCCATCCAGGAGGTCGCCAAGGCCAAGGGCCTGGAGGACGGTTTCCGCGTCATCTCCAACAAGGGCGTTAACGCCGGTCAGACCGTCATGCACTTCCACATGCACGTCCTCGGCGGCAAGAACCTGGGCGAGAACCTCATCTGAGGACGCCTCTTCCGTGCAATGAAACGGAAGCTCAGGCACCGATAACTTATATATCAACGCAATAAACCCGAGCGCGAGGGCGTTTGGGTTTATTATTGAAACGTATGTAACCTGGCGGCGCCACACCGCCTGTTAGTAGGGAGACACATGAACGTTCTGGTCGTCAACGCAGGATCTTCGACCCTTAAGTATCAGGTCATCGATACCAAGTCCCACAAGGTGTCCGCAAAGGGCTCCTGCGAGCGCGTCTGCTTTACCGGCGGTACCTTCACCCACGCTGCCAACGGTTCCAAGAAGGTGACCGAGAACATCGAGTTCCCCGACCACAAGGTCGCCATCGAGGTCGTCCTGAAGGACCTCGAGGCCAACGGCGTCAAGATCGAGGGCATCGGCCATCGCATCGTTCAGGGCGGTTGGTACTTTGGCGACTCCTCCCTCGTCGACGAGGACGTTCTCGCCAAGATCCGCGAGGTCGCCCCGCTGGCGCCGCTGCACAACAACCCCGAGGCCAACGTTATCGAGTACTGCCTCGAGCAGTATCCCGACCTGCCCAACGTCACGGTCTACGACACCGCTTTCCACTTCAACATGCCCGAGGTCGCCAAGACCTACGCCCTTCCCAAGGATGTTTGCGACAAGCTGCACATCCGTAAGTACGGCGCCCACGGCACCAGCTATCGCTACATCTCCAAGAAGGTCGCCGAGATGACCAACGGCGAGGCCCGCAAGGTCGTCGTGTGCCATATCGGCTCCGGCGCTTCCCTGTGCGCCATCGAGGACGGCAAGTGCATGGACACCACCATGGGCTTGACGCCGCTCGACGGCGTCATGATGGGCACCCGCTGCGGCTCCATCGACCCGGCTACCGTGTGCTACCTGCAGCGCGAGGGTGGCTACACCTTCGACGAGGTCGACGAGATGATGAACAAGAAGTCTGGCCTTTTGGCTGTGACCGGTGGCAAGACCAACGACTGCCGCAACGTTGAGGAGCTCGCCGCTGCTGGTGACCCCGAGGCTCAGCTCGCCTTCGATATGTTCGTCTACAAGATTGCCGCTAAGGCCGCCGAGATGGCCACCTCCATGTGCGGCATGGACACCCTGGTCTTTACCGCCGGCATCGGCGAGCACGCTCCGGCCGTTCGCGCTGGCGTTGCCGACCGTCTGGCCTTTATGGGCGTCAAGATGGACCATGCCCGTAACGCCCTGCGTGGCGATGGCGCTTGGTGCCTGTCTGCCAAGGATTCCAAGGTCAAGATTTTCGTCATCCCCACGGACGAGGAGTTCATGATCGCTTCTGACGTCGAGCGCATCGTCAACGGCAAGTAATTGCAAGAGGGGAGGGGCTGGACGACCAAGTGCCGTTCAGCCCCTCTTTTGCGCTCGTTGGGCGATATGACTGATAGCTATTTATCAAGTTGTGATAACTTCTTATTAAAATGCGGCCGCCTTAAGGGGTCTGCGTCGACCGTATTGCACTGCAAAGGAGTCTCATGAACGTACTTGTTGTCAACGCCGGCAGCTCAAGCCTTAAATATCAGCTTCTGGATACCGATACCCGCGAGGTTTTCGCCAAGGGCAACTGTGAGCGTATCGGCTCGGACATGGGTATCTTTGGTCATTCCGAGAACGGTGGCGCCAAGCAGACCGAGGAGGTTCCCTTCCCCGATCATCGCTCTGCTATCGCTCGCGTGTTCGAGGAGCTCGAGAAGACCGACTTTACGATCGATGGCATTGGGCATCGTATCGTTCAGGGCGGCTGGCACTTCGATGATTCCGCAGTCGTTGACGACGAGGTCATGGCCAAGATTCTTGAGGTGGCACCGCTTGCTCCGCTGCACAACTACGGCGAGGCCGCGGCAATCGAATATTGCCGCGAGAAGTATCCGGAGCTGCCCAACGTGGCCGTCTTCGACACCTCGTTCCACATGACCATGCCCGAGGTCGCCTACACCTACGCGCTGCCTAAGGACGTGTGCGACAAGTACCACGTGCGCAAGTACGGCGCACACGGTACGAGCCACCGCTACGAGTGGATGATGGCCAAGGAGATCCTGGGCTCGCGCTGCCACCGCCTGCTTTCGTGCCATCTGGGCAACGGTGCTTCGCTTGCCGCCATTGAGGACGGCGTGTGCCGCGACACCACGATGGGCCTCACGCCGCTTGACGGCCTGATGATGGGTACCCGTTGCGGTTCCATCGACCCGGCCACCGTGTGCTATCTTCAGCGCGAGGGCGGCTACAGTTACCAGGAAGTCGACGACATGATGAACAAGCAGTCCGGTCTGCTTGCCATCTCGGGCATCTCCAACGATGCCCGTGACATCCGTACACGTGCCTCCGAGGGCGACGAGCGCTGCCTGCTCGCCTTTGATATGTTTGCCTACAAGGCCATGCAGCAGGCCGGCTCAATGATCGCTTCCATGGCGGGCGTGGACACCATCACCTTTACCGCCGGTATCGGCGAGAACGACTGGTCGATCCGCAAGGCCTTCTGCGACTGCTTTGAGTGGCTGGGCGTGCGCATCGACAACAACAAGAACCGCGAGGCCGTGGGCAACGGCCCGCAGGTCATCAGCGCCGCCGGTTCCGCCGTCACGGTCATGGTCATCCCCACCGACGAGGAATACATGATCGCCCACGACGTCGAGCGTCTGACCAAGAACAACTAACGCACGCATTTGCAAGTAAACGAAAGGCCTCCAGAGCAACAGCTCCGGAGGCCTTTTTGCTAGCAGGTGGACGGCGGAAACCCCATCCCATTTCGAGCGCAAATACTGGGACACGCTTTCCGGTTGAGGCACGTTGCGGAAAGTGCGACCCACAATAAAGCAAAATTCCGTCCCAAAGTTTCCCAAACAGGCCCCAAGCGGAAGCCACATCCCACAATCCGCCTCCAAACTGGGATGTAGTTTCCGGCACAACAACCGCCGAAGCCCACCGGCCTTTCAATCTCCAAAGTGATCATCATCAGCAACGCCTGCGCTCCCAGCAACGGCACCCATCCATTCAGATTTTCAGCCCCAGCTCGTAGCCAAGCCGCCGTCCACTCCAGATGCCCTGAATGCCATGTGACGGCAGGGACCCTACAGGGTAAAGCTCTGAAAACTTTCCGCAGGACGCATGAAACCCCCGCCGCACGAAGTGCGCAGCGGGGGTTTCATGCATGTCCGAGGACGTTAAGGACGCTAAGGTAGAAAAATACAACAAGGGCGCTGATGCTGTTCAGGCTCTGAAGCAGGGCAAGATAGACGGTGTTATAATCGACGCTGAGCCGCTAAGGTATTCGTTGAGAAGAACGACGATCTTGAAATACT
>DBGFJU010000092.1:0-21721 GCA_048529485.1 Collinsella aerofaciens
GCCCGTCGATGGGAATCCAAAAGAGCGGCACATAACGCAGGAATCCAAAGACAGAGACAAGAAAAACTATTAGATACAGATGTAGCTTCTGGTCCAACGCATGCAAAGCCGGAAGTATAAAGGGCAGCAAAAATACAAGCCTTCGATTGAAGCTATCTGTTAAACAGCCTTGTTTATGGAGTATTCGACTTTCCCCGCAACAAACCAGATTGTTATGGCAGCAAAGCAGCCGACCGTAGTTCTTCCAATTGGATAGAAAAAGATATTGTAGAAAAAACTAATAATACCTCGACCTAGAACCGTTCGAGAATTTCCTCGGCATTATCTCGCAGATAAATATCTAGATCCGGCACGGCAAACTGCACGTAGCCCCTCTGTGGTGCCTGAATAACCTCTCTTTGTAGCAATTTGGCCCTAATAGAGCTGATCTCATTGGTCTTTTTACCCATGCGCCTAGCAATCTCGGCTGATTTGGACTGTTGTTTATCCTCGCACATGGCCAAAAGGTATTTGATATCGTTGAGCCCCAGTCCAGAAATCGCGGGCTCGTGAACAACATCGTGAAAACGAGCCTCTGCCAGCGCAATGCCTTCAGTGACGTCGCGCTCGCTCACAATGGCACTTTTGGCACGATGCAAGTTGGCGCGCTGCCAAATGGAATAACCGACCAGTTGCACCAGATAGGCATAGCCCTTAGTGGCCTTAGCGGCTCTCGACAGGAGATTGTCCTCTATGGTCAAGCCAGTCGCGACAAAGCTATCGCCCATAGAGAGCGCTACCTCCACCTGGTTGATAGGCGCCAGATCTTCGGGGAGGGCACGACGCAAGAACGTAAGCGCCTTGCCGTTAATAAGATCCATAACACCGGCGGGTAAACCGGCAAAGGCAAGTGCGATATCTACTCTTTCCCCTATCAAAAGCTGAACCGTAGACGCAATGGCACGCATATCGTCAATCGGGGCGTCCTGAACTTCATCGATGGCAATAAAAAGACCCTTGGATGATTTCGCTGCCGAACTCAGCAACTTTCTAAGGCTCGACTCTTTGGGCACAACGTCGACTTTCGCGGAAACAAAGCCGGCGTTTACGCCGACCGAAGCATTGGTCGCAAGGGAAGGATCAGCAACCTGATCCCTCAAGTCCAGCAATAGGTTAGGGCCAGCAGAGACAATAGCGGTCTTCCATCCAAGCTCTCGAGCACGATCCCTAAGATCGCAGAGCAAAACAGTTTTTCCGGAGCCCCTCGGTCCAGCAATGCGCATGAGCCTCGCAGGTGCACCAATTCCCGCATTCAAACTCTCGGTAAACTCAAGGGCAATATCATCACGACCAATTATGCGCGGAGGCTCAGCACCGGCAGTGGGACGAAACGGATTATGGAATGCTGTGGCGCTCACTTGTTTGCCTTTCTAGGGAATCGATTAACAGCCAATCATCGGTTAAATAATTATCGCAGACTGTATCGGATAATATCGAGTTATATAAGCCTATATAAACTTATCGCGGAAGTATCGAGCTTTCGTAATTTGTCTAATTTAGTAGTACAACGTTGCTTTCTTCCAAGCTCATAGCGAAAGAAGGTTAAGGACTTCCTAAAACCATTGCCTTAATACGAGAAATACTCGCTCTCAGCGGATAAGTTCGGCCCCAACCACGGATCACCGTTAAGGAAGAACTCCGGCCAGCGCTGCATGAACAGCGCTTGCTCGCGTTTCCAGCGGCGCATCTTTTCCTCGTTGGCCTCTTCCCTGCCGCGCGAGGTGAACTCGTAGTGATACAGCTCGGCATAGGGCGTAAAGATGGTGCGATAGCCCGCCTCCCACACGCGCAAACAAAAATCTGCATCGTTAAAGCCGACGGCGAATTCCTCGTTGTAGCCTCCGACTTGCTCAAACACGTCGCGACGGACCATCTGGCAGGCGCCCGTTACGGCGCTAAAGTTGCCCGGACGCACAGCACGGGCAAGGTAGCCCTCACGTTTTGCCGAGAAATCCTGGTTGGCATGGGCAAGCGCGCCGCGCACGCCAACCAAAATGCCGGCATGCTGCACCAGATGATCGGCAAAATAGAGCTTGGCGCCCACAACGCCCGCGTCGGGACGCTGAAGATAGCCCATCATCTCCTCGATAAAGTCGGATGAGATGACTTCAGTGTCATTATTGAGAAGCAGCAGGTAATCGCCCTTGGCATGCTCAACGCCAAAGTTAATGATCTGGGAGTAATTAAACTCGCCCGGCCACCACTCAACGCGTGCTGCACCCTTGCCACCAGACGCAGCGGCTACGCGCTCCGGCAGGGTTTCGTAATACGCAAAGGTCTCCTGGTCTTCGCTGTTGTTTTCCACCAAGACGATCTCGTAGTTGGCGTACGTGGCCTTCTGGGCGATCGACATCACGCAGGCATCGAGCGTCTCGACGTGGTCCTTGGTGGGAATCACAATGCTCACCAGCGGCGCAGACTCCGGCAGCGCATAGCGCATGCGGTAGACAAACGGCGTCTCGGACTCCTCGACCGTTCCGCGAATGCCCAGCGAGTCAAAGTGACGCTGCAGAGCCAGGCGTCCGGCCTCGATAGCATATGGCTTGCTATCGGCAGAACAGTCGGCGGTAGAGCCAGGGAGCACGCGCCAGTGATACAGCACGTGCGCAACGTGCTCAAAGCGCGCGCCCGCCGCGAGGCAGCGGAGCGTCAGGCCGTAATCCTGGGCACCCGCAACGTCTTCTGGCGACACGCCAATGCGATCGATGAGCGCCTTCTCCACCATTAGAAAATGAGTAACGCAGTTATGGCTATAGAGCAGGTCGACATTGAGCCTGGTCTTAAAGACCGGCTGGCCCCACTCCCCCGTTTTCTGGAACATGTCCTCGTCGCAGAACAGGACCTGCGGGCGACCGTCCTCGGCAGCCTTGTTCAGCACGGCAACATAGTGAAACAACGCATCCGGTTCCAGGATGTCGTCGTGGTCCAAGAATGCGATGTAGTCTCCAGTCGCTTGCTGAATACCTGCGTTGGTGTTGACCACGATGCCGCCGTTACCGGGCAGCTCGATGCGACGGACGCGCTCGTCGCGAGCGGCTGCCACAAGATTGGCCACTGCATCCCATTCGGGCGAGGCGTCCATCAGCAGCAATTCCCAGTTGTCATAGCTCTGGGCAAGCACCGAATCCAGCAACTCGCGCAGGTAGACCAGATCGGTCTTATAACACGGCACCACAATGCTCACGAGCGGCCTGTAGGCGAATGCCGCCGCGGCGACGCGCTGACACGCCAAGTCGCCCGGCTTTGCGCGATGTTGCTCAAACCAACGGCGATAGGCAGCATCATCCGCGCGCGCATCCTTCATGCGGTTCCAGCTGTCGTCGACCATACCGTTGTACAGGCGGCCATCCATGGCGCAAAAACCGCTCTGAATCTGGCCCGCGGGATCAGTTGCAATCGCAACAAAGTCTCGAATGTCCTCGGGCATCTCCACGCTCAGATACGTTTTATTGACGCGGCATCCGTTCTGCTGAGACACGTCGACCTGCGACTCGAACATATGAACCGTGGCATCGATGACATTCATATGCGTATCGAGTATCTCAAGCTGGGGCGTGCACTGGGAGTCTCCCGCCCATGTAACCTCGTAGCGCCACACAGCGCCCGAATCGGCCGGAAGATAACGGACGGCATCGATCTCGTAGCGGCCGCAGCGCTCGCCGCGCTGCGCATCGCGGATAAGCGCACACAGCACAGGCTTTGCCTTGTAGTTGATCTTGGATTCCAGCTTAGCCATACGGCTATCGAGACGAATGGATCCAAGCTTTTGGCCACTGGATGCAAAGTCAATGTCAATCGACGAGCCATCCAAAAACGGAAGCACCAAGACGGCAAGCTCGCGCTCGTAGTCGGCAACCGAAGGACAGATTGCCAGCACGCGGCCATGATCGACCGGGAGTGCCAGCGATGGCACACAAGAGCCGCTCGTCGTCGCATGGGCAAACGCTTGAAAACCCTCCCGCTCGATAAGCGCGGTGACATCCTGACCGGCAAAACGAAGCAGCACATACAGACGGCCCTGACTGCGGCAAAGCGCCAAACGCTTGATACTCATCTACACTTCTCGCTTTCCCAGGGTATTCGCGGCCATGCGCTTGCACGCGCCCAGGCGCCCAAACCTCAAGACGTCGTAATCGAACATGAGCTTTTTGCACGCACGGGCGCTAGGGGCGTCGCTGGCAAGCGCTGCGCGCACCATGGCAGCGACAGAAGGAGCGCATTGCGCGAGCGCAACATCGCTGCCCACGGCAGAACCGGCAAGCGCAGTGGCAACGGCAGCAAACACCTTGCCGCAGTCCGAGCCCAGCAACCTGAGCGCGTCGTACAGCACCAGATCGCACAGGAAGTACGCCAGGTCATCGGCATGCTGTGCATCGAGACCGTCGCGCTGCCAGTCAGCCAGCACCGCAGAGTAAATCTTCACGTGCTCCAGCAGACGTGTCTCGTCGTCGTAGCGCATGGTGTCCATAAGCGAACCCTTGCGCGCCACGCGGTAGTCATACAGCTTGTTCGAGATAAGCGCGGTCTTGTGCGAACGGCCGTACACGGCAAAATCGAAGACCTGGTCCTCGCCATACTTAACGGTTTCGTCGAACACGATCCCGTAACCCAGCAAAAACTCACGCTTGCAGGCGGTGCGCCATGCAAAGGGGCGAGATGCTTCCTTAAACAGCAAGTCAGAGCTATAGCCTTCAAACGACACATCGCGCGGGCTCAGAACATAGTTAAGCCACGGATACCCCGCCTCCAGCGGATACGGGTTCGCGCCAAAGGTCAAAACGTCGCAGTCCTCGCGCTCAAAGGCATCGACGATCACGCGGCACGCATCGGGTGTAAAGCGGTCATCGGAATCCAAGAACGCGACGATAGGTGCCGTGGACGCGGCGATGCCCGCATTACGCGCACTCGACAGGCCGCCGTTTGGCTTATCGACCAGCGTAAAGCGCGCGTCCTTTTCGCAATAGGCAGCCGCAATATCGCGCGAACCGTCCGGCGAGCCATCGTTGACCAGCACGCCCTCCCAATCGGGCATGTCCTGCGCAAGCAGGGAGTCCAGGCACCAGGCCAGGCACTCCTCCACCTTATAGATGGGAACAACAACGGAAATCTTAGGGGTAGCCATAGTCACACACTCCTACTGGGCGGCCGAAACGTCATCGGGATGCGGGTTATCGCCGTAGGTGCGCTGATACGTCAGCACGCGCCAGACCAGCGGCAGGCCGCCGATCTTAAAGTAATGCTTAAACGTATTGAGCTTGCCCGGCTTCTTAAAGTCAAAACGCGAATCGATATAGGCACGGGGCGACTTGACCATCAGGCGCAAGTCGGTCTCGCCACGCGGGTCGAACAGCGACAGATCAAAGCGACCAGCATCCCAATCGGCCTTGAGCTCGGGCGATGCCTTTTCCCAAAACTGCTCGCGCAGCTCGTCGGCCAGACGCTCGTCATTCCAGCGGTACGTATCGACCTTCATGCGCATTAAAATACCCTGAAGCTGAGCCTTAAGCTCGGGGCGCTCGTTCAAAAAGCGCAGCATCTCGGCATATTCGTCACACACGCAAAACACTTTGTTGGGCGAATTAACGGAGCTCTTCTCGTTATCCTGGCGATAGCACAAAATGGGGTCCGCAATAAACGCGGCGCGCTCGGCGCAAGCCCAAACCTTAAAGTTAAAGCCTGCGTCCTGATAAGAGGCGCCCGGCGTGGGAAGGAACCGAATCTGATTGTCGTTGAGGAACTCGCGCCGATAGATAGCCGACCAAATGGAAGGTTTGCGATAGAAGATGCCCGGACGATCGACGGGGCGATACGCGGCGCCCGTCATATGCTCGTCGATGATCCCAAACAGCTCACGGCGCTCGCTGGGCGTGGACCAATACAGGTAAAAGTCGCCCTTTACCACATCGGCATGCTCAGCATCGGCCTTGGCGACCAGCTTTTGGAGCGAATCCTCAAACATAAAGTCGTCAGACTCAAGGATGCCCACGTACTCACCGCGCGCCATCTCCAAGCCGCGGTTCATCGAGTCGCCGTAGCCGCTGTTGGCTTTGTCGATCATCTTGACACGGGAGTCGCGCTCCATGTACTCGCGGATAATCGCCGGCGAGCTGTCGGTCGACCCGTCGTTGATACAGATAATCTCGATGTCCTTGAGCGTCTGCGCAACGGCGGAATCGAGGCACTCGCGCAGGTAGCGCTCAACATTGCAGATGGGAACAAGCAGCGAAACTTTAGGGGTATCAAAGTTCTGCAAGAGAACCTCCTGTTGGATAGCGTGTAACAGGGTTATTTTAGCAGCCGAGTTGCGGCGGGCGGCAGCGCTTGGAATTAGATAAAGCGCTCCAGGCAGGCTTTGAGACCGCGAGTCGAAAGATAGAACAGCGTGGCGTCTGCCATCGATACGCCCGAGGTCGCCGCAACGAGCTTGTGGGCAACACGGCGAACGGCGCCCTTAGCAGACATATCCGCCCACTCCGTTCCCAAAAACGTCGTGAGGTCCATGTTGACGCGAGCGGCTACACGGCGGTAGTCATTAGCGTCCAAGCGCGCCAAATCAAACACGATAAGGTCCAAAAACCAGGTGATCAGCTCTCCGGGACACAGGTCCAAAAGACCGTAGGCCGCCCAGTCCTCCAAGACCTCCTCGAGCATCCTCATGTGGGCGTCAAGCTTTTTGGCGCGAGCCTCGGCACTGTTGAACTCGTGCGTCGCCGATTCGCTCTCCATCACGTAGTGGTAGAACTTGTCCGGCATGACGACGGTCTTGCGGGCAAGCGCATAAGCCGCAAATTGGAAGACGACGTCCTCGCCCAAAGCCAAACCGGGGGCGAAGCGAATGCCTTCGCGATTGAGCAGCTCGCGCGAAAAAGCCGCACGGCAGGCATAGGGCTGCGCATTCGAATGGAACAGCAGTTGAGGATCGCGGGCGCCGAAGGTACCAGCTTTGGGGCTCATGAGTTGCTGGACGCGTTTGGGGGCAGCATCGGCAGGTTCACAGACGCCGCCAAAAACGGCGGCCTCGGCATCCGCAGACTCCATGGCATGCAACACGCGCTCGACCGTCTGGGCATCGATGTAATCGTCGGCGTCCACAAAAAAGACGGTCTCGCCCTCGGCGACATCGATACCGGCATTTCGAGCACAAGAGACGCCCGCGTTTTCTTGGTCAATCACCAGTACGCGATCGTCGGCCTGCGCGATCTGGCGCAACGCGTTCAACGAATCATCGGTCGAACCGTCGTTGACGCAGACAACCTGAATCGAGCGCTCGGACTGGGCCAACAGCGAATCGAGGCATCGCTGAATGGAGCGCGTCGAATTGTAGACGGGAACGACAATGGTAGCTTTAGGACACGAGGCCTCTCCCATGCCGACCTACCCCCTCAGCGATTCGATGAGGAAGGCGGCGACCACGCCTGGGCCTCCAACCGAGGCGTAATACTTAGCACGCCCCAAGGCACCATCCGTCGCAAAACTCGGATGCTCGTCAACCCAGCCCTCAGGATCTTTGAGGATGGCAGCGAGATTCGCGCGCTTCCACGGTTTGAGGTCGTCAAGCGAAAACTCCCCCGCGTCCAAGGCCGCTTGGAACTCCTTGGCCATCTGAACCAGGAACTCCTTATAGAACTTAGGCGCCAAGCGCACGTAGTTCCACATATACGAATCGTACTTAATGAGCTGATTGAACTTGAGCATGCGCTCGACGTCATCACTTGCGTGGTCGCGGGCATAATCCTCTCGAATCCAACGCTCAATCTCGGCATACTCGGTATTGACGCAAAAGACCTTAGCCGAAGAATTGACCGAGGAATTCTCGTTGTCCTGGCGATACGACAACACGGCATCATGCAGGTAAACAGCCTTATCGGCGCACGCGATCACCTTAAAGGCGAATGACGTGTCCTGAAAGGATGCCCCCGGAGTCGGCAGGAACGTAATGCCGTTGCGCTCAAGAAAATCGCGACGGTACACGGCCGACCAAATCGACGGCTTTTGCTTAAAGAACTGAGTCGTATCGCTCGGGTGCACCGGCTTGCCGCAATCCTGAGGTCTAAACATCTCGTGCAGCGAGCGGCGCTCCTCGGGCTTAGACCAGTAGAAATTAAAGTTCGCCTTCGCGAAGTCGGCATTATTGCTATCGGCGGCCGAGACAAGCTTTTCGAGTGCGTCGGACGCCATAAAGTCATCGGACTCCAAGATGCCCACGTACTTGCCACGCGCCATCTCCAGACCGTGGTTCATCGAGTCGCCGTAACCGCTGTTGGCCTTGTCGATCATCTTGACGCGCCTATCGCGCTCCATATACTCGCGAATAATCGCCGGCGAGTTGTCGGTCGACCCGTCGTTAATGCAGATAATCTCAATATCCTTGAGCGTCTGCGCCAGGGCGGAATCGAGGCACTCGCGCAGGTAGCGCTGAACATTGTAAATGGGAATAAGCAGCGACAGAACAGGGCTGCCAGAGGCGTTAGTAGACAAATGTGCTCCTTAGGAAATACCTGTCGTTTCATGGTATCAAAGGGTCAGCGCGCCAGCGGGCGTTTATATAATCTATGGAGCTCGCAGAGGCAAACCGATAAGAAAGGACGTCATGCAGCCCAAAGCCGCACGCAACATATCCATCGAAGCGCTGCGTTTGGTCGCGGTCGTCGGCATCGCGGTGTTCCACACCTTTCAGTGGACCTTTCAAGCCGTCTGCGTCGGCGCCGTGGAATATGCCCCACTTGCGATGTTCCCCTATTCCGGCGTGCTCGGTTTTATTAACTTGCTTGGCTGCTGGGCCAACGAGGTCTTCTTTATGATCTCGGGCTATTTTCTCATCGCTTCGGCCGCGCGTGCTTGGGACGGTGGAGCAACGTGGAAGTCGCAAATGCAACGGACGGCGCAGCGCCTTGGCAAGGTCATTATGCCCACTGCGTTTTATTGCCTCGTGGCGCTCGCGTGGTCCACGGTCGTCTCCCCCATTCCCGATGTTACCCTCAACACGCACTACTGGTACACGCTAGGCCTTGAGTTTATCTGGGTCTATGCCGCTACGGTCTTCATGGCGCCATGGTTTGGACTGGCTAAGAGTCGACTCCCCCAGAAAACCCACACGACGACGGTCATCGCCGTTGGCATCTTCGCATTTGTTGTTAACGGGAATTTAGCCGCCATGAGCGCGACAAGCGGCGGTGAGTTTTCTTGGCTGCAGAAGCTCATGAGCGCCGTCACGTACGCTATCGCGTTTTTGATCGGCGGACTGCTCCGCGATGTAACCGACGCCATGGATTCGGACAGGGCGGGCGCCTTGGGCACGCGTTCGCTCGTGACGGTTTTGGTGCTCACCATCATCCTGGAAGGAGCACTCTCCTTCACCGTCGACCTCACGGCAATGGCAGTCCTCTCCTACAAATCGACCTCGCTGATCTCGTTTGCCCTCGCTGCCGCCTCCTTGCTCTTTGCGGCAACCCGACGCAGTGTCTCAGGCAATCCGCGGACTGCAGGTGTCACCGTCATCTTATCGACCGCCACGCTCGGTTTCTATGTGATGCAGTCGCTCACCAGTAGCCTGTGGCGTCCCGTCTTCAATACGTTGCTCGCAAACATACTGGTCAGCCAAAACAGCCCGGCAGCTATATGCATCGTCACGGGTACCGTCATTAGCATCGTCTTTGCCTTAGTGCTCCTCATCATCGACGCAGCTAGAAGCCTTATCGCTCGCAAGCTCAAGCGACAATAGACACGCTGTCGTAAGACGCTAAAGCCGCTACAGCCGTGGCAGGTTCCTGCGTTTTATTCAAAGCTTGCCGCCAAGGTGCGCCGAGCCTTTACAATAGGACAGTCCCAAGGACGTATTCGATAGCTTCCGCGCAGCACTCGCCCGCCGCGCGTGAAAGGATATATTGCCCCATGCCTTCAACCCTCCCCGCTCCCATCGATAAGCTCGCCATCGTCGTCGTTACGTACAAGCGCCAGGAACTCCTGGCCAACTTGTTCGACTCCATGACCGAGCTCACGGCAACGCCCTGGCGCATCGTGATTGTCGATAACGAGAATTCGCGCGAGACCGAGGCCATGTGCACCGCATTCAACGAGCGCTTGGCCAACCTGTGGGGCATCGACACCGAGCAGCCCGACGCGCAGGGCGGCACCGACCGCGTCATCTACGCACCGCAGCTCGAAAACGGCGGCGGTGCGGGCGGCTTCTCCGCCGGCACTAAATGCGCCTACGACCTGGGCGCCCAGTGGTTCTGGGTGATGGACGACGACGTGCTCGTCATCCCCGAAGGCATCGAGCGCTTGGCCAAGTGGACCGACCGCTACGATGTCATCCAGGGTTCGCGCCTGGACTTCGACGGCGGCGCGTTCTTTTGGCAGTACCAACTGATCCTTTCGCTCGGCATTCCAAACCCTGTCGCCAAGTGGGATCTGGGTCCCGAGGGCTACCGCACCATGAACCAGCTGTGCTTTGAGGGCGGCATGTTCTCGCGCCGCGTGGTCGACAAGATTGGCCTGCCCGACGCGCGCTTCTTTATCTACGGCGACGATGCCTGCTATGGCTACGTGGCCAGCCAGCACTTCCCCGCCGCCGTTGTTGCCGACGTGGTTCTCAAGCGCGCCCGCGCTGTCTCTAACTGGGATATCGCCGGCAAGCGCCAGCTCAACTCTACGAGCGACACCAACCGTTACTACATCATGCGCAACCGCGGTTATCTGGCCCGCTACATGCAGATCTACGGCGACTATCACCCCGTGCTGTTCCGTCTGGGCAACGCCGCGACCTTCTGCAAGGAATTTATTCGCCTGGCCGCCGTTGACAAGTGCTTTAAGACCGGAATTCCGGCGCTGCGCCGCGGCATGAAGGACGCCCGCAAGATCATCAAGGACCCCAACTGGAAGCCCATGCCGCCCATGAAGGACACCGAGTAACGGAAGTCGGAAACACCTCGGCGCTTAAAGCCGCTGGCACACCGTAGCCACATGCTGCCCATCAAAACCGAACCCCCAGCGCATGCGACCCACGCCGGGGCGTGGCACACGGATTTCGTCGATGCCGTCGCGCTCTATGTCGAGTAGCGACTGCACGGCCAGCAATTCCAGGCCCAGCGCATCCACATCGGGGTCATACATCAAGTTAATCGTTATCAGCGGGCGCTCGTCCAGCATGCCAATCGTGTCTGCTACGTCGAACACGGCACCCGTAGGGAAAACCTGGATGTCCCAGCGACCCGCGCCACACTTTCGCCTCGAAGCAGGATTGGCATAGCCCGGCAAGCCAAAGCAGAGCCCCTGCAAGAGCAGATGATATGGCAGCGGCTTATCTGGGTCGGTCTCACCGATTCCAGCATCCCCCAGGATGCGGCTTAGCGCCCGCCTCACGGTATCCTCGTTCCCACGGCACAGCCCGTCGCGAAACGCATCGACGTCTCGAATGTCTTCGGCAGCGCACTCAAACCACTCAATAATCACTAGACGCAAGGCCTGGCGAAGCTCGTTATTGGGCAATCGCAAAGCACGGAGGCGATCGCCATGCTCTGGCTCCTCAGTCATATCTGTCGTCAGGAAACCGGACAGATACAGCGCTGTCCACATGCCATCGTCAGGCGAGACATCTGGCTCTGCAGTGCCCAAACAAAGCGGGACCCCAACGCATCCATGGGCCTCGAGCAAATCAAACAAGACCGAAAGGCGGTCGAGATTCCACCCGGCAACTACCCTACTCAGGCAATCGGCATATCCATACAGATCGGCACGCACGGGCGCCGTGCAGCCTCGGTCCAGAAAACCGATCACGCGCGCCGGACTCGAGCAATAGGCCCTGCCAAACCGATACCCCTCGAGCCATTCACGCGCATCATCCAGGTATTCCTCGCGCCCAGCATGATTCAACAGAGCCTGGACCTCGGCATCCGAAAAGCCGAACCAACGGTCACACCACGTCGAAAGCGGCGTCGACAGACAATACGAGCAGCTGCGCGAAGAAAGCGCCGCTTCGGCAGGACCGGGACACTCCCCCATCAGACACGTCAGCCGCAACGAATCGCGCGCAGTGGCAATGGCGTCGAACAGCACGCGATCGAATAGCCCTGCCGGATCGGCGTCGGAAGCGTCCCTCGCGCTCGCACGGCGAGACCACGCCGCATCGTACCCATCAACGAGCAATACAACCTGCTCATCGCAGGCCATCTCCAGCAGCTCAATGAGCACACCGAGCACCGAGTCAACCTCGTCCGCGCTCGCCACGCCACGCGCAACACGTTCGATGTGACGCACCTTATCTCGAGCTAAATCAGGAGCCTCCAAGAGCGCCAACAAGCGAGCGCACTCGCCCGAAAGGGCATCGCGCACGACGTCGGCAATAGCGGCACCACGCCTCGCAGCGCCAGAAAAGTCCAGCGATATCACCGGATAGCAAGCATATTCATCCCGATAGCGTCCACCGTCTGCATCCCAAATCTGAGCATTGGCAAACAAACGCTGATCAGCGCGACCAACCGCTGGACGCTCCAGAAAAGCCCTGAGCGTCGACAAGTTCATGCTTTTGCCAAAACCCTCGGGTCGACAGCACACCACAACGGACGCGTCGCAGTCCAACACATCGGCAATAAACATGGTCTTGTCGACCAGCGTGCAGCAACCAAGAGCCTCCGCATAGTCGTGCATGCCAATGGGCAAAGCCGCATCGTCGGCACAGCCGATCAAACGCACGCCAAAGCCAGCAGCACAATCAACATTTGCATGTTCAGACACCAAAACGTTCCCCCTAAATCGCTGCACGATGCCAATTGTAATGACCGCCTCGCGCGTACCGACGACGCCGCGCGAACATATCGGGCAACGGTAGCAACAAGAGGTGTGAGGGGGCATAACTAATCGTTGCACAACAAAACGGGACCCGATGCATTCGCACCGGACCCCGTCCCAACTCTTTAGTTATCTGGCAACCGAGAGGCTACTCCTCCGAGCCATCCTCCCCAGAAGCCTTCTTCTGCTGATCGAGCTTATGCTTACCGCTTACGATAGACGTAGCGCCCAGTGTGGCCAAGCTTGCACTGGCAAGGCTCGCCATAACGATAAGGTCGCCCGTCTTGGGCATGTTACCGCCAGATGACTTGGTCGTTGTAGTCGTCGTGGTGGTCACCTTTTTGGAGTCATTTTGCTCCTGGTTCCGGTTGTCAGTGTTGCCTTTACCGTTGTCCTCGCCCTGCTGCTTTCCGTCCTTGGTCTTGCCCTTGCTCTCGTCCTTCTCCTCAGATTCAGACTTCTTATCCTCGTCCTTCTCCTGTTCGGACTTGTCGCCCTTCTCCTCAGAGCTAGAACCCTTATCGGATTCGGTCTTCTCGGAAGCCTTGTCCTTGGAGTCGTCCCTTGCGGCCTCGGTCTTTTCCGTGGAACCCTGATCAGAGTTGTCCTTGTTCTGGGCCGAGTCCTTATTGACGCCAGCCATCAGCGAAGAACCCAGCGTAGAACCAAGCTGCTCGGAGAAAGAAGGCTTCTTGTCCGGCGAAGCAACGGGAGCGTCCGGCGCCTTATTCGAGTCGTCCTTGGAAGCATCGGAATCAGGGGGCGTGTCAGAGCCGGAGCCGTTGTTAGAGCCGGTGTCAACGGACGAATCGCTCGAGCCGGTAGATGAGTTAGAGGTGTCAGCGCCGGTCGAACCAGAAGCGTCGCTGTCCGTATTGCCGGCAGAGCTTGAAGGCGAATCGCCTGCAGCAGAGCCGTTCAAATCGGAGCCGTTCGAGGTAGAGCCGTCGTTGGTAGCGCCACCAGCAGAGCCATTACCGTCAGCATCGGTCGAGGGCGCATCCATCCTGTCATCGTTGACATCGTCACTCGAGCCGTCATTCGAATCAGGTGTCTGCGAGGGCGCCGGCGTAGGCTCGGGCTGCACGGGCGTCGCAGCGGCAGCCTCATCCTCGGCGATATAAGCCAAGCAGTCCTTCAGCTCATTCTTATAACGGTTCTTCCAGCCCTCATGATACTGGGGCTGGCTCGAATACTTGGTGGCGACATTGTTGACCACGCTATTGGAGAGCGCCGTCACAAACTCACGGTCAGTCATATCATTAGAAAGATTCGCCCAGCGGAAAAAGTCCCTGCAGCCACCAGTGCCGCACATGTTGGTAATGCTCCACACCATGCCCTTGACGCAGTCGGCGCGGCCCGAAATATCAATACCCAGGCCGCTCTTGAGCCACGCCTCGGTCACCGCATAGTACGAGTTGTACGCATAAGCATCTTGAAGTGCTGAGAACTCAACAGGATCGGTGTTATACGCACCTTGGAAGGCATCCTGCGCGATATGGCCCAGCTCGGTGAGCTGGCCGTTCTCGTACATGGCATTGCTCGTGTTGGAAATCTCGCTGCCGCGATCAATCGCATCCTTGAGCATGCTGTATTTTTCGGGGTTGTAGTTGTAGGCCTGCTTCATAAACGGGATGAGCGACCAACGACGGTCGAACTGGTAATAACCCAGCGCGTTGTAGCCGTCACCATACGAAAAGCCCTGGTTATAGTTGCCATGGCTCTCATATTTGGTGAAGTACTTCATCTCGGGAGTCACGTTGACAAACGAAACGCCCTGGACCGACCTCAGCACGCCCGAGAAGGACTGTTGGGTGTAAGGGCCCTTATCGATATCGGTGGCATCCGAGGCAACGCCCGGCGTGGGCTCCTCGGCAGCGGCGGGTGCCGGCGCGGAAACGGCGCCAAACGAAAGCGCCAGCGTCAGACCCGCGACAATCGCAGAATGCTTGGGCTGCATAAGATCCTCCCTGCATTGGTGTAGTTAAAGTTCAGTTTGCAAAGATAAAAATAAGTATTGCAGCTCGCCCGTTGTTGCACAACAACCCCTCGGTAAACGGCAACAACCCTCCGCGAAATCTTAAGGAATTAGACAAACTGGTCGTCGGGCGCCAACAGAAGCTCGCCGTAACGTTTCGTCAGCCCGTCTCTCAACTGACAGAAAGCGGGAATATAGACGTTCAAGATGCGCTGAATCAAATCTTGAGCGAGCTTGTTGTCGTAGATATGGACGTTCGTATTGCGGTCTCTGAGCATATCCAGCCAGGCTGCCTCATCAATAAAGTCGTAGAATCGGTAGGACTCCTTCAAGATGGCACGAGGAGACCCCGACGCGGCAAGCGTGGCGCCCTCATACTCGAGCAGACGCTTAAGGAGCTTCCAGCTCAGTTCAAATTGAAGATTGAACTTATTAATCAATCCACTCTGAACAAAATCATTGTTAAGATCCTGATTGGGCGCATCCTCAAGATTCGCCAAGGCGCTGGCAAAGTTCTCATATTTTTTCATACAGAATCACACCATCCCTGGCAATTTCATCGAGCAATTGCTGCGATAAGGGCTCATCGAGATTGACGACATCTACATCTAAAAGAGTATCAAGATGTTCCTCGATCAAATATGAGAAACGGCCGAAATCCCGGCAACCTGCTACGGCGATGTCAATATCGCTCTTGGGCAAGTTGTCGCCTCGAGCACGAGAACCAAACAACACGACCGTCTCGGCGTCACATTCCCGAGCAAAAACTTCGATTTGCTTATACACCTTGTCGAGAGATGCCATTTGCAGCCCTACAGCTTAATGTCAAAGTTGATCTCGGGGACGGCGGCCAGGTCGGCCAACGTCACGCCGTCGACGTACTTTTCGATCACGTCATCCAGACCACGCCAGAACTTGACGGTGGAACACAAGTCACTGCGGGCGCAGCTGTTGTCGATGCCATCGCACGCCACCGGAGCCGTGCTGCCCTCAACGGCACGCAAGATGTCGCCGGCACGCACCTCGGCCGGGTCCTTGGCCATCATGTAGCCGCCGCCCTTGCCACGCACGCTCTTAAGCAGGTCCGCCTTCATAAGCGGACGCACCAGCTGCTCCAGATACTTCTGCGAAATGCGCTCGCGGTCGGCAACCTCGCGCAAGGCAATCTTGCCCTCGGCGTCGCCCAGCGCCGCGATATAGATCATCAGTCGGAGGGCATAGCGGCCCTTGGAAGAAATGAGCATACCTACCCTCCCATCGCATCTGGGACAACATAACCAGGTTTGTTTGTCCCAAATTTAAAGTAAGTGGGACAAACACAACAGGTTATTTTGTCCCAGAATTTGAAAAGTCGAGTGGATTAGTCGGGTTTTCCCTTGACTAACGCCGAACCCATAGTAACTTTATTCCGAGAAGATTCCTAGGGTTTAGTACACCTATGAGTACACCATATACAGAGAGGGACAGCATGAGCGCAAATCCGCTGCTTTCCATCGAAGGTCTGACCGCCTCCGTGGACGAGAAGACCATCCTCCACAACGTCAGCCTCAACGTCGCCGCCGGCGAGACCCACGTGTTGATGGGTCCCAACGGCGCCGGCAAGTCCACCCTCGGCCACCTGGTCATGGGCGACCCCGTCTACACGGTCAACGACGGCCGTATCGTCTTTGACGGCCAGGACATCACCGAGCTCACCACCGACAAGCGCTCGCGCGCCGGCCTGTTCCTGAGCTTCCAAGCACCGGTCGAGATCCCCGGCGTGCCGCTGTCGAGCTTTTTGCGTGCCAGCATCGCCGGCCGCCCTGGCCTAGAGATGAAGGGCAAGGAGTTCCGCCGTCGCGTCAAAGAGCTCGCGGCCGAGCTCAACATGGACACCGCCTACCTCAACCGTGAGCTGGGCGTGGGCTTCTCGGGCGGCGAGAAAAAGAAGGTCGAGATGCTCCAGCTTCTGCTGCTGCAGCCCAAGCTCGCCATCCTAGACGAAACCGACTCGGGCCTGGACGTCGACGCTCTGTCCACCGTCAGCCACGGCATGGACGCCTACCGCAAGAGCTGCGACGGCTCCATGCTCATCATCACGCACAACACGCGCATCCTGGAGCACCTGGATGTCGACCGCGTCCACGTTATGGTCAAGGGTCACATCGTGCGCGAGGACGACGCCTCGCTCATCCCCTGGATCGACAAGAACGGCTTTGAGACCTTCGAGCGCGAGGCCGCCGAGCAGCGCGCCCAGGCCGAGGCCGCCGCTGCCGAGCAGCAGGCGTAAAGGGGCGACGCAATGACCAAGAACCGCACCGAGGTCGCGGACATCGACCGCAGCCTCTACGACTTCACCTATGGCGAGGAGGGATTCGAGCGCCTCGACGCCGGCATCACGCCCGACATCGTGCGCGAGATTAGCGCCAAGAAGGACGAGCCGCAGTGGATGCTCGACCTGCGCCTCAAGTCCCTCGAGATCTTCAACCGCTTCCCGGATCCGACGTGGGGCCCCTCCATCGAGGGCCTGGACATGGACAACATCGTCATCTACGTCAAGCCCAACACCGACCAAAAGCACGACTGGGAGTCGGTGCCTGACGACATCAAGAACACCTTTGAGCGCTTGGGCATCCCCGACGCTGAGCGTAGCTACCTGGCGGGCGTCGGCGCGCAGTACGACTCCGAGCTGGTCTACCACAACATGCAGGACACGGCATCCAAGATGGGCATCGTCTACTCCGGCATTGAGGAGGCCCTGCACGACCCGCAGTGGGAGCCGCTCATCCACGAGAAGTTTATGACGCTCATCCCGCCCACCGACCACAAGTTTGCGGCCCTGCACGGAGCCGTATGGTCGGGCGGCTCGTTTGTCTACGTACCCAAGGGCACCAAGTTGGACTTCCCGCTGCAGAGCTACTTCCGCCTTAACGCCAAGGGCGCCGGCCAGTTTGAGCACACTCTCATCATCGTCGAGGACGATGCCGACCTGCACTTCATTGAGGGTTGCTCTGCGCCCAAGTACAACGTGGCCAACCTCCACGCCGGCGCCGTCGAGCTCTTTGTGGGCAAGCGTGCGCACCTGCGCTACTCGACCATCGAGAACTGGTCCAAGAACATGTACAACCTCAACACCAAGCGTGCGCGCGTGGACGAGGACGGCGACATCGAGTGGATCAGCGGCTCCTTCGGCAGCCACGTGGGCTACCTCTACCCCATGAGCGTGCTCAACGGCCGTCGCGCCCGCTCGAGCTTTACCGGCATCACCTTTGCCGGCGCCGGGCAGAACCTCGACACCGGCTGCAAGGTCGTGCTCAACGCGCCCGAGACCTCGGCAACCGTCGAAACCAAGGGCATCTCCAAGAGTGGCGGCATCCAGACCTTCCGCAGCTCCATCGTGGCCACGCCCAAGGCAGAGGGTTCCAAGGCAACCGTGAGCTGCCAGTCGCTGATGCTCGACGACCAAAGCCGCTCCGACACTATTCCCGCCATGGACATCCGCGCCAAAAACGTCGACATCGGCCACGAGGCCACCATCGGCAGCATCGGCGACGACAAGGTGTTCTACCTGATGAGCCGCGGTATCTCGGAAGAAGAGGCCCGTACTATGATCGTCAACGGCTTTGCCAACCCGGTCTCCAAGGAGCTGCCGCTGGAGTACGCCGTCGAGATGAACAACCTGATCAAGCTCGAGATGGAAGGAGCGATCGGATAATGAAGCAGACCACCAACACCGCTGCTACCACGCTCGAGCAGGTTAATGCGATGCCTGCGGCGACTTGGGGTTGGCTCAAGATGAACCAGACCAAGCTTGAGCTTTCGGACGAGCTTGCCGCCGCTCCCACCGAGGCCGTTGAGGTCGAGGGCTTGGACGAGCAGTTTACTGGCATGGCAGACGCGTTCGACGCTGCCATGGACACCATGGCCGAGCGCTTCCCCGAGCGCCGCGCCTCCGCCCCCGGTGATGCCGCCGACCGCGCCCGCATCACGCCCGAGACCGAGCTTGACGTGCCCGCCACCTCCATCTACCAGGCCGGTGCCATCAAGCTGGAGGAGGAGCTCTCCCCCGCCGAGGCCTTCGAAACCGGCATGGGCGAGGCTGCCTACGCCTACTTGGCCGAGCACGCCACCAAGCACATCGTCATCGATGTGCCCACATACAAGCACGCCACGGTTACCGTGCACGTGAGCGGTGTCGATGCCGCCGCGGCCATCGCCGCCGTCGACGTCGTCGCTCGTCCCCAGTCGACGCTCGATCTGCAGATCGCCCTAGACTCCCCCGTTACCGGCGAGGGCGTCGTGGGATCCGTGCTACGCGTGTGCGCCCACGAGTACGCCACCGTCAACGTGACCTGCACGCAGACGCTCGACGATAGCTGGATCGCGCTCGACGACACCGGTCTATTCCTAGACGAGGGCGCGCGCGTCAACGTGCAGCACACCGTCCTGGGTGCCGGTGCCAGCGCCACCGGCCTCGCCGGCGACCTGTTGGGCGATACCGCCAAGGTCACCATCGATACTGACTACCTGGGCGCCCGAGAGCAGGTGCACGACTTTAACTACGAGCTGCGCCACCGCGGTCGTAAGACCGAGTGCGAGATCGACGCCAACGGCGTGCTGACTGGCACGTCCAAGAAGGTCTACCGCGGCACCATCGACCTCGTGCACGGCTGCAAGGGCGCAACCGGCACCGAGCGCGAGACCGTGCTTTTGGCCAACAAGGGCGTCGACAACAAGACCGTTCCCGTCATTCTCTGCGACGAGGACGACGTCGCCGGCAACCACGGCGCCACGATCGGTCACGTCCGCGACGAGCAGCTGTTCTACCTCGCCTGCCGCGGCCTTGACCAGAACGCCGCCGAGGACCTGTTCATCCGCGCCAAGCTGGAGGACGCCGCGCTTTCCGCCACCGACGAGCGCACTCGCGCCGCCGTCGTCCGCCTGGGCAACAGCCTGATCGACAACTTTGAAGAGGAGCTCGCATGATCGACACCGAGCACGTTAAATGCGACACCTGTACTGCCCCCGAGCCCATGGAGCTCGACGCCAGCGACGAGGCTTCGCGCGGCTGGCCCACTGTGGACATCGAGACCAACCCCTACAAGGGCCAGTTCCCGCTGTTCCAGCAGCACCCCGAGATCGCCTTCCTCGATAGCGCCGCCACCGCGCAGCGCCCTGCCTGTGTGCTCGACGCCGAGCGCGACTTCTATCAGCGCATGAATGCCAACCCCCTGCGTGGCTTGTACTCGCTGTCCGTCGAAGCAACCGACGCCATCGCGAAGGTCCGCCAGCAGATCGCCGACCTCATCGGCGCCTCACAGGCCAACGAGGTCGTCTTCACCCGCAACACGAGCGAGTCGCTCAACCTGGTCGCCAAGAGCTTTGCGCCCACAGTGCTCGAGCCCGGTGACGAGGTCGTCATCACCATCATGGAGCACCACTCCAACCTGATTCCGTGGCAGCAGGTCTGCCGCGCGACCGGCGCCAAGCTCGTCTACCTCTACCCCACTAAGACCGGCCAGCTCACGACCGAGGAGGTTCTGTCCAAGGTGGGCCCCAAGACCAAGATCTTGGCAGTGGGTCAGGTCTCTAACGTCCTGGGCGTCGAGAACCCGGTCAAGAACCTCGGCAAGCTCGTGCACAAGTACGGCGGCTATCTGGTCGTCGACGGCGCGCAGTCGCTGCCGCACATGCCGGTCGATGTGGCCGACCTGGGAGCCGACTTCTTTGCCTTTAGCGCGCACAAGGCCATGGGCCCCATGGGCATCGGCGTGCTGTGGGGCAAGATGGACCTGCTCAACGCCATGCCGCCCATGCTCACCGGCGGCGAGATGATCGACTCGGTCACCGAGCAGGACGCCGTCTGGGCTCCCGTCCCCGAAAAGTTCGAGGCCGGCACGCAGGACGCCGCCGGCATCTTCGCCACGGGCGCGGCACTTGACTACCTGGTTAACACCGTGGGTTACGAGAACATTCAGGCCCGCGAGCAGGCACTCGTCCACTACCTGATGGGCGAGCTCATGCAGCTCGACTTTGTCCAGATTATCGGCTCCATCTATTGGGACAACCACCACGGCGTCGTGAGCTTTAACGTCCGCGGCATCCACCCGCACGATGTCGCGAGCATCATGGACATGGACGGCGTCTGCATCCGTGCCGGCCACCACTGCGCGCAGCCGTTGCTCACCTGGCTGGGCGTCGAGAACCTTGCCTGCTGCCGCGCCAGCGTGGCCTTCTACAACGACAAGGCCGATATCGACAAGTTTATCGCCGGCCTGCATCACGTTTGGAGCACGTTCAATGGGTAATCTGTACACCTCCACCACGTTTATGGAGCACAACTCGCACCCCGACTACAAGTACGAGATGGATGCCCCCACGCATGAGCACGAGGGCATCAACCCCAGCTGCGGCGACGAGCTCACCTTGCAGCTGCGTGTCGAGAACAACGTGATTGAGGAGGCATCCTTTACCGGCCACGGCTGCGCCATCAGCCAGGCCAGCGCCGATATCATGGCCGACCTCATCACCGGCGAGACGGTCGAGGAAGCACGTCGCTTGGCAGGGCTCTTCCTCGCCATGATCCGCGGCGAGCAGCTCTCAGAGGAGGACCTGGAAGACCTGGACGAGGCCGCCCAGCTCCAGGACATCTCGCACATGCCCGCCCGCGTCAAATGCGCCGAGTTAGCCTGGCGCACCCTCGACGGCATGCTCGAAGGGTAAACTATCCAGTAGCGGATGCCCCAGATCAAAGGGTTTGATTGCCGAGCCGCCCAATATGACCGCCAGGTTGTGGGCCAGCAGGGTCTCCGTGTCAGCCGCCGCCGCGTCCAGCCGCCCGCGGATGAGGCCGGAGGCGTTGGAGTCGAAAAAGCCCAGCGGGGCCTTCATCACATGGGCCCCCCCCTGCTTGCGGATATTGGACGCCGTGCGGAAGGC
>DBGFJU010000093.1:0-15189 GCA_048529485.1 Collinsella aerofaciens
CCATCCGACGCCAGCGCGCAATTTCCCGACGACGATAACAATCGTCTCTGTCCGCATGGGGCGAATTGCCTCAACAGAGTCATTTTGAGGTCGTTGGGTTTTAGCACGACATTGCTGCATGTTTCTAGGGCATGTATGTGCTGATTTTTGCTATTTAACCTGATATTGCACGGTATATGACCTTGAAATGACTTGCAACTGACCGATGTTCTAACTAGCTACCAAGGGCGAAAGGAAACAGCCATGAGCAAGGAAAAAGTCGTTCTCGCATATTCCGGTGGTCTTGATACATCCGTATGTGTCAAGTGGCTCCAGGACGAGAAGAATCTCGATGTCGTTTGCGTCTGCGGCAATGTGGGCCAGGAGGAGACCGGCCTGGATGCCAAGAAGCAGAAGGCGCTTGACCTGGGCGTTCTCGATTGCCAGGTGCTCGACCTGCGCGACGAGTTCTCCGATGAGTTCCTGACCAAGGCCATCGCCGCAAACTCCATGTACGAGAACAAGTACCCGCTGCTCTCCGCCCTGTCCCGCCCGCTGCTCGCCAAGAAGCTTGTCGAGGTCGCTCACGAGTTTGGCGCGACCTACGTCGCACACGGCTGCACCGGCAAGGGTAACGACCAGGTCCGTTTTGAGGCCGCCGTCAAGGCCCTCGACCCCGAGCTTAAGGTTATCGCCCCGGTTCGCGAGTGGGATCTGAAGTGCCGTCCCGACGAGGTTGCCTACGCCCACGCCCATAACGTGCCGGTTCCCGAGGGCGCCAACGACAACCCCTATTCCATCGACGACAACCTGTGGGGTCGTGCCATTGAGTGCGGCCACCTGGAGGATCCCTGGCACGAGCCGCTCGATGACGCCTGGGTTATGACCAAGAATCCCGAGGACACGCCCGACACCCCGACCTACACCGAGATTGAGTTTGAGGCCGGCAAGCCCGTCGCCGTCGACGGCAAGAAGATGAAGCTCTCCGAGATTGTCATCTCCCTCAACAAGATCTCCGGCGACAATGGCTTTGGCCGTCTCGATCTGGTCGAGGATCGCCTGGTGGGCCTTAAGAGCCGCGAGTGCTACGAGGTTCCCGGCGCCCTGACGCTCATCACCGCCCACAAGGCGCTCGAGGACATTTGCGTTGAGGGCGACCTGCTCAAGACCAAGATCAAGCTCGAGCAGGATTGGGCCACCGCCGTGTACAACGGCCAGTGGTACAGCCCGCTCAAAAACGCGCTCGACGCCTTTATGGCCGACACCCAGAAGTTCGTGACCGGCACCGTCCGTCTGAAGTTCTTTAAGGGCAACTGCCATGTCGTCGGCCGCAAGAGCCCGTTTAGCCTGTATGACTACGGTCTGGCTACCTACGACCGCGACACCACGTTTGACGAGAAGGCCAGCGCCGGCTTTATCGAGATCGATACGCTGTCACTCAAGACGTGGGCAAAGGTCCAGGGCCCCAGCTCTGCTGCCGCCCAGGCCTAGCGCCTCCTTCCCTTGGTATCCGCGCGGCCCATCCGCGTGATACATAACGGGCGCACGGGGTCCCTACCTTTCGTTATGCTTGCTGACACTTCTTAACATCGGTGGCCCCTACGTTCCGCCCGCATATATGATGCCGCGACTGTGGCTGAGTCCGAGCCCCGCCGGGGTTGTCCGGCGGGGCTCCTTCTATCAATTTGGCGGCTCTGCGCCTATATATATGAGGAGTATCCATTATGTTCAATGCTATCGCGCATGCTTTACTTGCCCTCGCGCCCGAGTTCGATGCTGCAAGGGTCGAGGACGTCCCTATGAGCCTGAAGGCCTGGATCGATGGTTCGCAGGGCAACATCCGGAGGGAGACGTTGGGCGCCAAGTGCATGGCGCGTCACTTCTTTGCAAATTAGCTACATGGCTCCGCACACGGTGGGGAATGTGTAAAACTAGCGGTTGAAAAATCGCTTTAGCGATATGGCGCATTGCTTTGGGCGCTTGTTTTGGTATTTGGAGAAAGGGGACGGTTCCATGGCTCTTTGGGGCGGTCGTTTTGAGGCAGGCGTGGCCGAGGTCACGCAGGAGTTTGGCTCGTCGCTGCCGGCCGACAAACATCTCTATAAGCAGGATATCGCAGGCTCTAAGGCGCATGCCAAAATGCTGGCGGCCCAGGGCATCATCAGTGCCGAGGACGAGCAGGCGATTGCCAAGGGCCTGACCGGAATCGAACAGGATATCGATGCCGGCAACTTCACCTTCGACATCAACGACGAAGACATTCATATGTCCATCGAGAGCGAGCTGACGCGTCGCATCGGCGAGGCCGGTAAGCGCTTGCATACCGGACGTTCGCGCAACGACCAGGTGGCGACCGACACGCGCCTGGGCGTCAAGGCGCTGGCCAAGGAGCTCATGGAGGCCAATCTTGAGCTGCGCCATGTGCTGGTGGATGCGGCTAAGAAGTACGACAAGGTGATTCTGCCGGGTTACACGCATATGCAGCACGCTCAGCCCGTGCTGCTCTCGCATCATCTGCTGGCGTATTCCTGGATGTTCGCGCGCGACTTTACACGCTTGAAGGCCGCCTTTGATGCCGCCGACAACTGCCCGCTGGGTGCTGCCGCGCTTGCCGGTACGAGCTATCCGCTCGATCGCCAGATGACGGCTGCCGAACTTGGCTTTGCGGGCGTGATTCCTAACTCACTCGATGCTGTTTCCGACCGTGATTTCCTGCTCGATCTGCATTACGCTGGCTCCGTCATGGCCATGCACCTGTCGCGTCTTTCCGAGGAGATCGTGCTGTGGTCGAGCTCCGAATTTGGCTTTATCACGCTTTCAGACTCCTACTCCACCGGCTCGTCCATCATGCCGCAGAAGAAGAATCCCGACTTTGCCGAGCTTATTCGCGGCAAGAGCGGCCGTGTCTATGGCAACCTGGTGCAGCTGCTCGTGACCATGAAGGGCCTGCCGCTTGCTTATAACAAGGACTTGCAGGAGGACAAGGAGGGCGCGCTCGATACCGCCCATACGCTCATGCAGTGCCTGTCGGTTATGGCCGGAATGATTTCGACTTGGACCGTCAACGAGGATGCCATGGCGCGCGAGTGCGGCGTGGGGCACCTTGCCGCTACCGATGTTGCCGATTACCTGGCCAAGCGTGGCCTGCCGTTCCGCGAGGCACATGCCGTGGTGGGGCATCTGGTTCTGATGTGTGAGAAGCGCGGCTGCAATCTTGAGGACCTGCCGTTTGAGGTGTTCCAGGAGGCAAGCCCGCTCTTTGAGCACGACATTACCGAGGCGCTCGACATCCCGTCGATTGTCGCCGCGCGCACGACCGAGGGCGGCACCGCCCCTGCCGCCGTTGCCGTGCAGCTGCAGCGTGCCGAGGCGCAGCTCGTGGTCGACGAAGGTGTGTTTGGATCGCTAACCAAGGTCGTCGAGATGGGTCACGGGGCAAAGTAGAGGTTTGGCTGAAGACGTATTGTCCATTTATTGATAAATCGTTTTCGCTTTACGGGCGCCTGCTGATGTGGGAGCCCGTATTTTGTTGCTATGGGGGAGGGGCTTGTCGAGAACTTCTGTAGGACCTTTGGGCAGGTTGTGAAGGGGATACGTTCGCGGGCGGCAACCGACCGCCTGCTCTGTTCGGCGCGGTTGATGGGCGGTCGGATGGTACTCTAATCGGGCTTCGAAACAGAAGTGACACATATGGAGCGCTTTAATAAATTGCAACGTTTCAATAAACAGCTTTTTGTTTAACTGCAGCTAAAACTCTGTTACGATGCAGTCCAGGCGGGTGCCGGAATGGGACTTGGGCACGCGCGAACCTACTTGAAAGGCTACTTTTATGGCTATCGAGAAGACCTTCATCATGATTAAGCCCGACGCCGTGCGCGACCGCAAGATCGGCGAGATCGTTGCTCGCATTGAGCGCAGCGGCCTTGTCATCGAGCGCATGGAGATGACCACGCTCGAGCGCGCTACCGTCGAGGAGCACTACGCCCATCTGGCCGACAAGCCCTTCTTTGGCGGTCTCTGCGACTTTATGACGAGCGGTCCGGTCGTCAAGATGGTCGTTTCCGGTCTCTCCGCTGTTGCTAAGATGCGCACCCTCATGGGCGCTACTAATCCGCTTGACGCTGCTCCTGGTACCATCCGCGGCGACTTTGCCGTCGATGTCAACGCCAACGTGATCCACGGCTCCGACTGCCTGGAGAACGCCGAGATTGAGATCAAGCGCTTCTTTGGCTAAACCAGCTTTGACTCCT
This sequence comes from Collinsella aerofaciens, assembly GCA_048529485.1. GTDB lineage: Bacteria > Actinomycetota > Coriobacteriia > Coriobacteriales > Coriobacteriaceae > Collinsella > Collinsella aerofaciens_CJ. The sequence continues at coordinate 4,230 of DBGFJU010000093.1, forward strand.
TAAAGCTGTTAGCGTGTGGCTTGGGCGCCGCGGAACTCCATCCGCGGCGCCCTTTTATTCCAAAATCTATGAAGGGGCCCGCTCGGTCATGAGTTCCGAGCGGGCCCCTGCTGTTAGCTTGTGGCACTGAGTGGTTTAGGCCTCGTCGACGACCTTGAGGCCGCGCGTGTGATCGATCTCGTTGAGGAGGTTAACGCGACGCTCGTGACGGCCGCCCTCAAACTCGGCGTCGAGCCACTCGTCGACGATCATCTTAGCGAGCTCGGAGCCCACGACACGGGCACCAAAGGCGAGCACGTTGGTGTTGTTGTGCATGCGGGAGAGCTTGGCGCTGAAGGGCTCGGAGCACACGACGGCGCGTACGCCCTCGACCTTGTTGGCAGCCAGGCTAATCCCGACACCGGTGCCACAGATGAGGATGCCCAGGTCGACGTCGCCGTTGGCAACGGCCTTACCCACCTTGTAGCCGGCGATGGGGTAGTCAAAGCTCTCGGAGGTGTCGGTGCCAAAGTTCACGACCTCGCAGCCGCGCTCCTTCAGGTGCTCGGAGATGATGTTCTTGAGCTCGACGGCGGCGTGGTCGTTGCCGATACCAATCTTCATGAGTGGTTCCTCTCTGGTCTGTGCGGCGCAAATGCTAAAGGTTTTACCGCGTTCGACTGCATGATAGCGCGACTTTTGCGTAAACGCTCGGGCGTTTTTTGGTCAAACGCTTTAGCATGCAACAAGACCGGCTTCTCATGAATGAATGCTGTCAGTTTGTGCTTGAGCGCCGTCCGCCGGAACCATGGTTGCAGTTTTTGATGCATTGTTATCAAATAAAGGAGCTAACTATTTTTGAGAGCCAAGCCCGTTATGCAAGCAGGAGATACCTATGCCTACCGATTCCCTTCGTGATGCCGCGTTTTGCGATGTTTTGAACCGCGAGCTTGTCTGTGCACTCGGCTGCACCGAGCCCATTGCCGTTGCCTATGCAGCAGCGCTGGCGAGCCAGACGCTCGGTTACGAGCCCGATCATATGGATGTTGCCTGCTCGGGCAACATCATCAAGAACGTTAAGAGCGTGACCGTGCCCAACTCGGGCGGTATGCACGGTATTGAAGCCGCGGCCGTGCTGGGTGCCGTGGGCGGCGACGCCAAAAGCGCGCTCGAGGTGCTCGAGAGCGTCGATGACGCGGACCGCGCCCGCGTGGCCGAGCTGCTTGCCGATGCGGACTACTGCGATGTGTCGCTTGTCGAGGGTGTGCCCAACCTCTACATCAAGGTGACTGCGACGGCCGGGGGCCATACCGCGGTCGTCGAGATTACCGATCACCACACTAATGTCACGTGCCATACGCTCGACGGTATTCCGGTATGCGGTAAGTCGGCGGGGGAGTGCGCCGCCTGCGCCGAGCGCGTGGTGGCCGAGCGTGCGGCAGATAACGCCGACACGCCCATGTCGATCGAGACCATCATCGACTTTATCGAGGACGGTGACATTGAGGACGCCCGCGCTGCCGTTGAGCGTCAGATTGAGCTGAATGGCGCGATCAGTGCCGAGGGTCTCGCGCACGCTTGGGGCGCCGAGGTGGGCCGTACGCTGCTGGGTGCTCGTGCCGATGACGTCGCCTGCCGCGCCCGTGCCCGTGCGGCCGCCGGGTCCGACGCCCGCATGAACGGTTGCGCGCTGCCGGTCGCCATTGTGTGCGGCTCGGGCAATCAGGGCATTACCTGCGCATTGCCCGTCATGGAGTATGCCGAGTACCTGCGTTGCGACCACGAGCGCCTGGTGCGCGCCGTGATGCTGTCCGATCTTATCGCCGTGCATATCAAGAGCTATATTGGTGCGCTTTCGGCGTTTTGCGGTGCTATTTGCGCTGCGTGCGGCGCCGGCGCTGCGATTACCTGGCTGTGCGGTGGCACGCGCGAACAGATTGGCGCGACCGTCTCGAACACGCTCGGTAACGTGGGCGGCATCGTGTGCGACGGCGCCAAGGCGAGCTGTGCCGCCAAGATCTCGGCTGCCGTCGATGCGGCGATTCTGGGCCATGATATGGCCATGCAGGGTCGCGGCTTCCGCGCCGGCGAGGGCCTGATCCAAGATACCGTTGAGCAAACAATCGCCAGTATGGGCTACGTAGGCCGCGTGGGCATGAAGGACACCGACATCGAGATCCTCAACATCATGATCGGCAAAACCCAGGTGTGCTAGTTACGCGGTTTTACCAAACCGCGTAACCAGTCGACGCTGCAAATGCCCCTAAGCGGCAATCTGCCTTTCAATCGTCGGGCATGGCCAGAAGGCCTATGCCCTCCTCTTTCAAGGCACATTGCTCGCTTAGGGGCGTTTTCGCTGACTTATGCTCAACCTGTGGCGCTTTTTTTGGAGCGAGGGAGGGGTCCTACGACAGTTCGTCGGCTACTTGGTGTTCGTAGAAGGCTTCTACTACGGCGTTAAAGTCGCGGGCGAAGTCTTCCATGGTTCCGCGCCAGGTGGCTCGGCTGGGCTTGCCCTGGCCCACAAAGGCGGTTTGGATGCCGCAATCGGGGGACGGGAAGTCGCGTTTGGGGTCGTTGCCCACCATAAGGACCTCGTGTGGCTCGAGCCCCATCACCTGAAGCTGCTCTAGATAGTAGGTGGCATCGGGCTTGCATCGGGTGGCGTTTCCCATGTGCGTCACGAGTTCAAAGGGGGCGTCGGCCAGGTCGCCCCAGCCCATGCGGCACTCGATGGCCCCCTGGGGAAAGCTGGGGTTGGTAAAGAGCGCACAACGCAGTCCAGCGTCCTGTACGGCCTGGAGCGCGGCGTGCGCGCCCGGCATAGCGTGGGCGTTAATGAGTTCGTCATTCTTGTACGGAAGAACTTCGCGGTCGTAGTAAGTAAACGCCTCGTAGATGAAGGGATCGGAGAGGCAGATGCCGCACCTGTGCTCGACCTCGGTGCGGTAAAACTCAAGATTGGTGCGGTTATCCGTGCCGCTGCGGCGATTGGCGTTGAGGTCGACCAGGATGGTGCCGAGGCGTGCCATCGTGCCACCGCGACTGCGGCGCCCGATATCCGCGAGCATCGAAGAGACATCCTTAAAATAGCGAAGGATGAACGCGTTAAGGTTGATGCTAAGAAGCGTTTCGTCCATATCGAAAACGACTGCTTTGAGCACGCGGGCACCTTTCTCGTAAATTTGATCTGGAGTCGTTGACTCCGGATACTTTACCCCAAAGCCAAATGCCTGGCTGGTTATCGTCAAGTTGTGGAGACGTGTGTTCATAAGATTACGAAAAAGTCTCCACACGAGTAAAAAATCGCAGTTCACGCTTGAAATCGAACTCATTTCCCCGTAACCTATACGAACGTGATTGCATAAGCGTCACATTAGTATCTGTCGGCTCCCGAGTGTTCCTAAACGTTGTGTGCTTGTCGCACCCTTCTGTAGGTCCTAGCAATCGGGGCCCCGTAGTTCGAAAGGGGTCCACCTTTGAGTGAGATTCAGAACTCGTCCATTTTCTCTCTTGACGATGTCAACGAGGAGGAGATGAACAACCTCATCGACGGTACGATTACCGACTTTGATGAGGGCGATCTCGTTAACGGCACTGTCGTTAAGATCGAGCATGACGAGGTGCTCGTTGACATCGGATTCAAGTCCGAGGGCGTTATCCCGGTCCGCGAGCTGTCCATCCGCAAGGACGCTAACCCTGCAGACATCGTTGCACTCGGTGATCCCATCGAGGCTCTGGTACTCCAGAAGGAGGACAAGGACGGTCGTCTGGTCCTGTCCAAGAAGCGTGCCGAGTACGAGCGTGCTTGGAACCGCATCGAGGAGAAGTTCAACTCCGGCGAGAACGTCGAGGGCGAGGTTATCGAGGTTGTCAAGGGCGGCCTGATCCTCGACATCGGCCTGCGTGGCTTCCTGCCCGCTTCCCTCGTCGACCTCCGTCGCGTCAAGGACCTCACCTCCTACATGGGCACCCGCATCGAGGCCCGCGTCATCGAGATGGACCGCAACCGCAACAACGTCGTCCTCTCCCGTCGCGTCGTGCTCGAGGAGTCCCGTAAGGCCGAGCGCTCCGAGATCCTGTCCAAGCTCAAGTCTGGCATGCGTCTCCAGGGCACCGTTTCCTCCATCGTCGACTTCGGCGCCTTCGTCGACCTCGGTGGTATCGACGGCCTCATCCACATTTCCGAGCTCTCCTGGAACCACGTCAACCATCCTTCCGAGGTTGTCAAGGTCGGCCAGGAGGTCGAGGTCGAGGTTCTCGACGTCGATCTCAACCGCGAGCGCATCTCCCTGGGTCTCAAGCAGACCACCGAGGATCCGTGGCGCGCACTGGTCAAGAAGTACCCCGTCGGCGCTATCGTCGATGGCACTGTGGCCAAGCTTGTCCCGTTCGGCGCTTTCGTCGATCTGGGCGAGGGCATCGAGGGCCTGGTGCACATCTCCGAGATGGCCAACAAGCACGTCGATCAGCCTTCTCAGGTCACCCACGTGGGCGACAAGGTTCAGGTCAAGGTCATGGAGATCGACCTCGACCGTCGTCGTATCTCCCTGTCCATGAAGTCCGCTGCTGAGACTCTGGGCGTCGAGATCGAGGTTACCCCGCTGCCTTCCGAGAAGAAGGACGAGGAGACCGACGCCGAGTAAATCGGTTTGACGATCACTTGTTTTAAGGGATCCGTCCGTAATGGACGGGTCCCTTTTTGCTTTTGCTGCCGAGATGTGCGATGCTGCCCGTGCGTAATGCTGCCCGGGCTGTCCATAGGCTATTGGGTTGTCGGTGCGTGAAAAATGCCGACATCCCGCCTCGGGGAGGAGGCGGGAACACACCGAGTAGACGGAGGGGTGCGGAGCGCGGTCGCGTCTCGACTGACGACGTTGCCCATCGACAGGACCATTGTAACGCATGGCGGTTCTTGGTTTATCGTGTCGAGCGTTTGCGTTGTGCCATTGCCTGCGGCAACGGTGTGTTACACTCTTGCACTGCTGAGTGGGCCAGACGGTCGCGCGATGTGCTGCTTGCAGTACGCGTGAGGAAAGTCCGGGCTCCAGAGGGCGGGATGCCGGCTAACGGCCGGGCGGAGTGATCCGACGGAAAGCGCCGCAGAAAAGAAGCCTCCCACCTGCGCCGCAAGGCGTAAAGGGAAAAGCTGAAACGGTGGTGTAAGAGACCACCAGCGTCGTGGCAACACGGCGGCTTGGCAAGCCCCATCCGGAGCAAGCGCGAATAGGAACGCTATGGGCCGGCCCGGTCCGCGTTCGGGTAGCGTGCGTGGAGCTGCATGGTAACGTGCAGACAAGATAAATGACCGTTCACGACAGAACCCGGCTTATCGGCCCACTCAGCACTTTGTTGACGCTGCGAACCCGTCAGCGCGGCAATCTGCCTTTCAAGCCTTCGGGCATGACCATAAGGTCAATGCCCTTGTCTTTCAAGGCACCTTGCTCGCGCTGACGGGTTCTCGCTGTTGGTGACGGTATCATTGGCGTTTCCGTTCTTGTTGGCGAGGTCAACGGTGCTGTCTTTGCCGTATTATTGAGGCTGTTTGTTGCTGCGCTTTATTTTGTTGAGGGGCTTTGTTGGACAGCTATTTTACTTTGCAATCGAATATTGAGGCTTCGGGCGAGTTTGTGGACCGCAAGAGCCGGTTTATTGCGCAGCTGGTCCATATTGAGTCCGAGGATGAGGCGAATGCCTTTATCGAGATAGTTCGCAAGCGTCATTACGACGCTCGACACAATGTTCCCGCGTGGATTTTAGTCGATGGACGCGAGCGCCAGAGCGATGATGGTGAGCCGAGCCGCACGAGCGGTATGCCGACGCTCGAGGTGTTGCGCGGCGCGGAGCTCAAAAATGTTTGCTGCGTAGTGACACGCTATTTTGGTGGCACGCTGTTGGGACCTGGTGGCTTGGTGCGCGCCTATACTGCGGCGACGCAGGCGGCGGTGGCAGCTGCTCGGGAGGCCGGGCAGATTGTCGAGATGACGAGTGTCGTGCCTGTTGACGTGCATGTGGCCTATCCGCAGTATGAGCAGGTGCTTCGTTTGGCGCAGGATTCGGGTGCCAAGGTTTCGGATACCGATTACGCTGATGCCGTGACACTTCATTTGGTGTTTAAGGCGGGGGAGCAGGAGCCGTTTTGCGCCAAGATGCGCGAGCTTATGGCGGGGCGCGAGGAGATCGAGGTCGGCGCTCCCAAGTTTGCCGAGTTCTAACGGCGACGGCCGGCGTGCTTTTGGATGGATTCCAAGCGCGCCGGCCGTCGTTTTATGTTGCTGCCGTTTACTCTGCGAGCCGCTTTAGCACATCACAGGCGATTTCGACGGCATCGTCGATGCAGCCGGGGCAGCTGCGGAGCGGACCCTTATCCGATCCGATGCCCTTGAGCGTGCCGCAGACGGTTGTCGTGTTCTTCTCGCCAAAACGCTTGGCGATTTCGCGCGACAGCTTGTAGGTCTGGCCCTTGGTCTTGGGGTTTTCCATGCCGTCGCTCATTACAAAGCCCATGATGGCCACGGCGCCCGAGATGGCGCCGCAGGTTTCGGTCATGCCGCCCATGCCGGCGCCAAAGCCTTCGGTGAGGGTGAAGGCGGTCTGGGGATCGAGCCCGACGGCGGGCGCGAGCGTGCAGGCGACGGCCTGTGCGCAGTTAAAGCCACGGGCGTGGTATTCGGCAGCCTGAGCCTGGCAGGCGGTGATGTCGAGTTGGGCTGTATCGATTTGCTTCATCGTTGTCTCCTTGTTCACGGTGTACCCGCCTATGGTACCCGTGACGGTGCATGTAATCATCGAGAGCTTCATGGATGCCTCATTTTATCTATCGAGCAAATGCCCAAGGCTTGAGATAAATACCCCTGATCAATTAGTCCCATTACCTACCTTTGGGATGGGTTGAGAGGGGTGCAGGGTAGCGGTATCGTGAACCGAATAAAACGTAACCCAGGCAAGGGAGCTAGATATGAGCGAGCAGACCATCGGTACTACATGTGTTCAGGGCGGCTATCACCCGGGAGATGCGGAGCCGCGCCAGGTGCCCATTTACCAGTCCACCACGTGGAAGTACGACACGTCGGAGCACATGGGCAAGCTGTTTGACCTGGAGGAGTCTGGCTACTTCTACAGCCGTCTGCAGAACCCCACGTGCGATTTGGTTGCCGCCAAGATCTGCGAGATGGAGGGCGGTACCGCTGCGATGCTCACGAGCTCGGGCATGGCTGCGAACTTCCTCGCGATTTTTAACGTGGCCGGTGCCGGCGATCACGTGGTCGCAAGCTCTGCCATCTACGGCGGTACCTACAACCTGCTTGCCCATACCATGGGTCGTATGGGCTTGACCTGCACGTTCGTTGCCCCCGACTGCACCGACGAAGAGCTCGAGGCAGCCTTCCAACCCAACACCAAGCTCGTCTTTGGCGAGACGATCGCCAATCCCGCCCTTGCCGTGCTCGATATTGAGCGCTTTGCCAAGGCCGCGCACGACCACGGCGTACCGCTGATGGTCGACAACACCTTCCCGACGCCCGTGATGTGCCGTCCTTTTGAGTGGGGCGCCGACATCGTTACGCACTCCACCACCAAGTACATGGATGGACATGCGGCCTACCTGGGCGGCGTGATCGTCGACCACGGCCAGTTTGACTGGATGGCCCATGCGGACAAGTTCCCGGGTCTCACCACGCCTGACGAGAGCTATCACGGCGTGACGTATGCCGAGAAGTTCGGTCGCGAGGGCGCCTTCATTACCAAGGCCACCGCGCAGCTCATGCGCGATCTTGGTCCCATGCAGAACCCGCAGGCGGCATTCTTCCTGAACAGCTCGCTCGAGAGCCTGCACGTGCGCATGCCGCGTCATTGTGAGAACGGCCTGGCCGTTGCCAAGTTCCTGCAGAGCCATCCCAAGGTGCGCTTCGTGAGCTATCCGGGTCTGGAGGGCGATAAGTACTATGACATGGCTCAGAAGTACATGCCCAACGGTACCTGCGGCGTTGTGAGCTTTGGCTTTAACGGTGGTCGCGCGGCGGCCGAGACCTTTATGAAGAGCCTCAAGCTCGCCCAGATCGCCACGCACGTTGCCGACGCCCGCACGTGCTGCCTGCATCCCGCTAATGCCACGCACCGCCAGATGAACGATGAAGAGCTCATCGCCTGCGGCATCTCCGCTGACATGGTGCGCCTGTCGTGCGGCCTTGAGGACACGGCCGATCTGATTGCCGACCTTGAGCAGGCGCTCGAGCAGTGCTAGGCTAGCGTTCGTGCAAGGCGCCGATGCTGGCAGAAAGCTTCGGTGACCTTTCGTTCCGATTCCGTAGGCGGGACCTCAATCGCGGCTGTTTGCAGGCGATCGGGGCCCCGTTTTTTTGCGTTAGGCCACTCGAAAGGATGGATATGGAGAAAACTGCAGAGCAGCTGCGCCGCGAGCACATTGCCCTAGAGGGCGACACCCATGGCAAGAACAAGTGGGCGATTCTGTTTACCGTGCTCATCATGACGTTTATGGTGTGTCTGGATTCGACCGTCGTGACCGTGGCGCTGCCCGTGATGCAAAAGGAGCTGGGCGTGGGCCTCGATCGCATTCAGCTGGTAAGCTCGGTGTATCTGCTTGCGACTTGCGTGGCTATGTTGCCGTTTGGCCGTCTGGGCGACGTGCGCGGCAAGGTGAATGTGTTCCAGCTGGGCGTCATCGTCTTTTCGGTCGGTTCGCTGCTGTGCGGCCTTTCGGCCTCGCTCGAGGTTCTTATCCTGGCACGCATTGTTCAGGGTGTCGGTTGCGCGGCGGCCATGGCCAACAACATGGGTATCATCACCGAGTCATTTCCGGCGCGCGAACGAGGCCGTGCCATGGGTATTCTCGCGACCTTCGTGGCCCTCGGCATGATGTGTGGCCCCGTGCTCGGCGGCATGCTGGTGGCAAGCTTCCCCTGGGAGAGCATCTTCCTCATCAACCTGCCCATTGGCGTCATCTCGGTTATCGTGGGGCTCTACACGCTACCGCATGTTAAGCCGGAGGCCGGCGAGCGCCCCATGTCCCTGATCGAGGCCGCTCGTCGCTGCTTTGCAAATTCGGCCTTCACCATCAACCTTGCCTGCATGCTCATCGTGTTCGTTGGCATTGGCGCATCCGAGTTTATTCTGCCGTTCTATTTTCAGGACGCCCACGGCTTTGGTTCCGACATTTCCGGATTGCTCTTTTTGGCGCTGCCAATGGTGAATGCCTTTATCGGCCCGCTTTCGGGTACGGTTTCGGACCGCGTTGGCTGCGAGGGCCCCACGGCGGTCGGCTTGGGCGTGTATGTGTGCGGCCTCTTTGCAGTAAGCACGCTCGACGAGCACTCTTCTATCCCTGTGATCGTATGCTGCGTCGCGTTTATGTCGTGCGGTACGTCGATTTTCCAGAGCCCTAACAATTCGTTGTATATGGGCTCGGCTCCGCGCGAAGCACTTGGTTTTGCGGGCAGCTTGGGCAGTTTGGCGCGCTATGCTGGCATGGCACTCGGCATTACGGTGGCGTCGAATATCCTGTATGGGCAGATGAGCGTGGCGATGGGCGAGGCCGTGACCAGTTTTGTTGCAGACCGTCCGGATGTGTTCCTGTTTGGTTTCCGTTCAGTGTTCTACGTGCTTATGGCTGTGGCCGCTGTGGGCTTTGCGCTCGCCATGGTGCGTCTGGTGAGGATGCGTGCCCGCCATTAGCATGTGGGGGGCAGGCTTGCCACGAATCGGGCCTATCTACTGGTCTTGCGGCTTTATGGTGCGATGCGGCTTGTGGGGCGGGCGGGGGTCGGTCCGTGGTAGACTATCGAACAACGTTTATTAATCGCGCGGTATCGTTGCCGCGAGAAGGGGTTGCGCCATGCAGGAGCTTGAGGATCGTATTCGCCATGACGGCATCGTAAAGGCCGGTAACGTCCTTAAGGTTGATGCCTTCCTCAACCACCAATGCGACGTTGAGCTGTTCGACCACATGGGCGCCGAGTGGGCCCGTCTGTTCGAGGGTGTCGAGATCAACAAGATCCTGACGATCGAGGCTTCGGGCATTGGCATGGCTTGCATTGCAGCCCAGCATTTTGGCGGCGTGCCGGTGGTCTTTGCCAAGAAGGCACAGTCCATCAACCTCGACGGCGAGCAGTATGCCACGACCATCTACTCCTTTACCAAGCAGAAGGAGTACCCGGTCATCGTCGGCAAGCGCTTCCTGTCCGAGGGCGATAAGGTCCTGATCATCGACGACTTCCTGGCCAACGGCTGCGCGCTTGAGGGCCTTATTAAGATCTGCGAGGCTGCGGGCGCCGAAGTTGCCGGCATTGGCATCGCCGTTGAGAAGGGCTTCCAGGGCGGCGGCGATAAGCTCCGTAAGCGCGGCTTCCGCGTTGAGAGCTTGGCCCGTATCGCCGATATGGACTGCGAGACCGGCGAGATCACCTTCGCCTAAGCGCGCAACACAAGCGATTGGTATGCGATGTGACAAAGGGACTGTCCCTTTGTCACATTTTTTGTATGAGGGGAGGTGCTGATATGGATGAGAACAAGATGGAATGGCGCGAGTATGCGCGCTATGCCGAGATGTCGGTCGAGGAGTTGGCGCGCGATTGCGAGGTGCAGGTGTTTCGCGCGACGGGTCCGGGCGGACAGGGCGTGAACACGACGGACTCGGCGGTACGCATGAAACATATCCCTTCGGGGATTGTCGTGACGGCGCGTGAGAGCCGCAGCCAGTTTCAGAATCGCGCGAGCTGTCTGCGTAAGCTGCGCGCTGAGCTTGAGCGTCGCGGGCGTCCACCGCGCCGACGCGTAAAGACCAAGGTGCCTCAGCGCTCTCGCCAGCGCAGGCTCAATGACAAGCACTTCAACGCGATTAAAAAAGCCAACCGACGCAAGCCGGGCAGCGACGAATAGCCTCCTCGTAAGTTGCGGTGAAATAGGGACTGTTTATGCAGCTAAAGCCGTAAGACAGTCCCTATTTCACCGCAACTTAGGTGGGGTT
>DBGFJU010000094.1:0-29974 GCA_048529485.1 Collinsella aerofaciens
TCGTCGTTCTCCGTCTTCTTGGAGTTGTTGGTGCCGTAGAACTTCCAGACGCTGTTGTTCTTGTAGGTGGGCGCCGTTCCGGTCGCAAACTCCTCGCGCTCGGTACCGGTCAGAACGGTGTTCATAAACCGCTTAAAGACAGGCAGGTTGGTGCTGTCGCCCAGCAGGTCTGTGCCGTATTTTTGGATGGGGATCTCGCCCGCGGAATAGCCGGTCCACAGGGCGCACGCCAGCTGCGGGGTATAGCCGCAGAACCACAGGTTGGTGGTGTTGTCGGTGGTGCCCGTCTTGCCGGCATAGGGCTGGTTGACGCTCAGGGCACCGGCAGCACCCGTACCGCCGCCCTGCATGACGCCGGACAGAACATCGGTGACCGCGGCGGCCTCGCCCTCGGTAAGCACCTGTGAGGGATTGTCGGTGTGCTGGTACAGCACCGAACCGGTACGAGAGTCAATCTCGGTGATGGCGATCGGCTGGCGATAGTAGCCGCCGTTGGCAAACGTCGCGTAGGCGGCGGCCATCTCGAGCGGCGAGATCGAGCTGGTGCCGAGCGTCATGACGGGAACGTCCTCGATGTTGTCCTTGGCGGGGTCGATGCCGAGCTTTTTGACGAGCGAGATGATCTTGCTGTTGCCGACGGCTTCCGCCACCTGGATGTAGCCGGTGTTGGAGGAGTATGCCGTCGCCTGCTTAAGCGTGATGTTGCCATAGCTATGGTTGGCGTAGTTTTGGACCTCGGTCGTGGTGCCCTTGGCCTTGAGCGGCGAGTTGCAGTTGAGGGTGACGTTGGGGTTCATGCCGTTTTGGATGGCAGTTGCCAGTGTAAAGGCCTTAAAGGTGGAGCCGACGGGACGCTTGGCCGTGGCATGGTTTACGTGGTTCTCGTCGGCGTTGTAGTCGTAGCCGCCCACCATGCACTTGATGTAGCCGGTCTTGGGATCGACGACGACCATGCCCATGTCCAGGCCGTCGAGCGAGAGCGTGTCGAGCTGCTCGCGAACGGCATTCTCTGCCACCTGCTGCATCGTGGGGTCGATGGTGGTCTTGACGGTCAGGCCGCCCTTAAAGAGCACGTCGGTCGAGAACTCCTGCTCCAGCAGCTGCTTAACATAGGCGACAAAGTAGGGCTGCGAGTATACGTCGACGCCGCTGCCCGAAATCTCGGTCACGTTGAGGGTGATGGGCTCGGCCTGTGCGGCATCGTGTTCCTCCTGCGTGATGTGGCCCAGGCGCAACATGTTGTCGAGGACCTTGTTGCGACGGGACAGCGCTAGGTCGGGGTTGACCGTGGGGTCGTACTGCGAGGGCGAGTTGGGAAGGCCGATGAGCAGCGCGGCCTCGCTGAGGGTGAGATCGGCGGCGCTCTTGGACAGATAGGTCTCGGCTGCGGCCTCGATGCCGTAGGCACCGTGGCCGTAATAGATGGTGTTGAGGTACATCATGAGGATCTCGTCTTTGGAGTACATGTCCTCCATCTTGACGGCGATGTAGGCCTCGCGCACCTTACGCTCGATGGTCGAGTCGAACTGCTCCTCCTGCAGGATGGTGTTGCGCACCAGCTGCTGGGTGATAGTCGAGGCGCCTTCGTGCCCGCCGCCGAGGGTTGCCACCGCAGCACGCGCGATACCCCACAGGTCGATACCGCCGTGCTCGTAGAAGCGCTCGTCCTCGACGTCAACGGTGCCCTGCAGCACGTAGGGGGAGACCTCGTCCTTGGTGATGGACTTGCGGTTTTGCGTGTAGAAGCTCGCGATCTTGTTGCCGTTGCAGTCGACGATCTCGGTGGGCTCGCTCACCAGATACGCGTTGGCGTCGGTGTAGTCGGGCAGATCGGACAGCCAGCGGTTGACGTTGCCGACCATGCCGATGCCAAACGCCACGCCCGCAATCAGCAGAAAGCCCAAAAACGAGAGCAGGATTATGGGCAGGGCATGCGTCTTTGAACGGCTGCGTCCCTGTCGTTGGCGAGGACCCATATATTGACCTCCAGGTATGTCGTGCCCGACGGCGGATGTGTCGTCGAGGCAGGATGGACATAAGTTATTACACGATAAACCAAACGGGGCGCGCGAGGCCTCGTGTATGCTGGAAGACGGCATTTTTCAGAGTGAATGCATACCTTGGTAAGGAGTTTGCCGATGGCGATTCGGGCGATGGGGCCGAGCGGACAATACGAGACTGGATTGGATGCTGCCGGTGCGGCGCTGCCCGAGCTGCTGGCGCCGGCGGGCGGGCTCGACCAGATGCTTGCGGCCATCGCCGCGGGTGCCGATGCCATCTATGCGGGGTTGGGCGGCTTTAACGCCCGCGTGAGCGCGCATGGTTTTACGGATGACGAGTTTGCGCGCGGCTGCGCCGTGGCGCATGCCCATGGCGTGCGCGTGTACGTGACGCTCAACGTGTTCGTGTTTGACGATGAGTTGTCCGACGCGGTGGCGTTGGGAGTTCATGCACTGGAGCTGGGCGCCGATGCTCTGATTGTCGCCGATGCCGGGTTGGCCTGCGCGCTGCGCGCGGCGATTCCCGGGGTCGAGATTCACCTGTCCACGCAGGCGGGCGTTCATAGCGAAGGCGCCGTGCGACTTGCCGCCGATGAGCTGGGGGTCGAGCGCGTGACGACGGCACGCGAGCTGGCGGTCGACGAGATTGCGGCGCTATGTGCCACGGGCGTGCCCATCGAGGTATTCTGCCACGGTGCGATTTGCATCGGTTATTCGGGGGCGTGCGAGTTCTCGGCCCTGCGGCGTGGGCGCTCTGCGATGCGCGGCGACTGCACGCAGCCGTGCCGTCTGGTGTACGACCTGGTGGACGAGGCGGGACAGAGCGTTGTCGCCTTCGAGGGAGATCGCTTACTGTGCCCGCGCGACTATCTGGGTATTGCGCATCTGCCCGAGCTTGTAGATGCCGGCGTGGCGTCGCTCAAGATCGAGGGGCGCATGAAGAACCCCGATTACGTATTCAACGTGGTGCGGGTGTGGCGCCGGGCGCTCGATATGCTGTGCGACGGCGCGTGGGACCCCGGTGCCGTGGAAGAGCTTGAACGCGAGCTGGGCCGGTCGTTCAACCGCGGGTTTACCGACGCGTATCTGCAGGGGCGTTCGGGCGCCGAGCTTATGAGCTTTGAGCGTGCGATCAACCAAGGTGTGCGCGTGGGACGCCTGGTGGCCGTTGGCCACGAGGAAGTGACCGTCGAGCTCGATGCCGCCGTGGCGGCGGGTGACACGCTCGAGATTCGGTTCTATCCGGGTGCCGACGCGCGTCCCGATGTGCCCAAGCGCTGGCCGCAGGTGCCCTGCCCGGTGGATGCCGCAGCGGGGGAGCGCGTCGTCGTGCATTGCAAGCGTAAGGTAGACGCGGGCTGCGAGGTGTACCTGATTCGCAGCGCCGGCGTGTTGGATCAGACGGCGGCGGTGTTGGAGCGCATGCGGGCCGAGGCGGATGCGATTGCGCCCGTTGCGCGTGCCGTTGAGGTGCTGCCCTTTGAGGACGTTGCGGTGGATGGCGGTGCGTCGACGGAGTTGGTGGAGTGCGCGGTTCCCGCTCGCATGGTTTTTGCTTGGCAGCTGATGGATGCCGACCCGCGCGGAGAACTCGATTTGTCCGACGCCGTTGTGGTGCTTGACGAGGTGTGCCGCACGGGTGACGCTGGCCGGACCCGCTCACTGATGCAGCGTGCCGGGCGCGTCGTCTGCCGCAACCTGGGACAGGTGGTGATCGCTCGCGAGCTGGGCGTGACGTTTGACGTGGCGGCGCCGGTGTTCTGCGCGAATCGGGCCACGCTTGCCTGGCTGCGCGGACTCGGTGCGGGGCGGGTGTACTTGCCGGCCGAGTTGCTCGGCAATGATGCGGAGCGTATTGCCGAACTGGCTGCTGAACCCGGCGTCTTGGGTCCGGTCGACGCCGACCGTCCCGAGCTTATGGTGTGCGAGCACTGCCTGCTGACCGCCGAGGGCGTCTGCGCCACCGATGTGACGGGGCAGGTCCATTGTCGTGACTGCTCTCGTCGTCAGCAAACGCGCTATTTAGTTGAACATGACGGTACGCGTCTGCCGGTCGCCGTTGACGCGTGCGGCAGGACGAGGATTTTCCTGTCGTAGGTGCCGCGTCGCGTCAGTTTGTTATCATATGAGAGTTTATGGACTTCCAGCACCGCCGTTTTCGGCGAGGGTGCTATAGCAAAAGGAGGATACCCAATGCTGTCTGTTGACGAGCAAATGCGTATCATCACCTCGGGCGCAGCGCAGATCGTCCCCGAGGCCGACCTTCGCAAGAAGCTTGAGAAGGGCGAGCCCCTCAACATCAAGCTCGGCGTCGACCCCACTAGCCCCGATCTGCACCTGGGCCATGCCGTGCCGCTGCGCAAGATGCGCCAGTTCCAGGACCTGGGCCACAACGTCACCCTTATCATCGGCAACGGCACCGCGCTGATCGGCGACCCTTCGGGCAAGAATTCCACGCGTCCGCAGCTTTCGCAGGAGCAGATCGAGGCCAATGCCGAGACCTACGTGAGCCAGGCCATGAAGATCCTGGATCCCGAGAAGACCACCATTGTGCACAACGGTGACTGGATCTTGTCGATGGACCTGGCCGGCCTGCTGCAGGTGTGCTCCAAGTTCACCGTCGCCCGCATCCTTGAGCGCGACGACTTTACCAAGCGCTACCAGTCTCAGACGCCGATCGCCCTGCATGAGTTCCTGTATCCCGTGATGCAGGCTTTCGACTCCGTTCAGATCAAGGCCGACGTGGAGATGGGCGGCACCGACCAGCTCTTCAACCTGCTCGCTGGTCGCGAGCTCATGGAGAAGATGGGTATGGAGCCGCAGATCGCGCTTACCATGCCGCTGCTCGAGGGCACCGATGGCGTGCGCAAGATGTCCAAGTCCTACGGCAACTACATCGGCCTGACCGATGCTCCCAAGGATATGTTCGGCAAGACCATGTCCATTCCCGACGAGATGATCGGCAAGTACTATCGTCTGGCCAGCTCGCTCACCCCGGCCGAGGTCGACAAGATCGACGCCGCCTTGGCCGATGGTTCCGCCGATCCCTATGAGCTCAAGCGCGCACTGGGCCGCGACCTGTGCGACACCTACCACGGCGCCGGCGCCGGCGACGAGGCTCAGGCCGAGTTCGACCGCGTGTTCAAGGAGGGCCAGCTTGCCGACTTCCCCGAGAAGCACGTTGAGCTGACCGTCAACGACGAGGGCCAGATCTACCTCGCCGGTCTGCTCAAGGACCTGGGTCTTTCGGCGAGCGCCGGCCAAGCTCGTCGTGATATCGACGGCGGCGGCGTCAAGATCAACGGCAAGGCCGTGGCTTCCAAGAGCTATAACATCGATCCCAGCGCCCTCAAGCTGGGCGACACCCTCTCCGTAGGCAAGCGCAAGGGCTTCAAGTTGGTCTAACGAGCGAGTTGACCTCACAAGTGCAATAAGGCCGCAGCCGGGAATCCCGACTGCGGCCTTTTTTGGTTACGACGATCCCTTGGGGACGGAGGGGTCATTTGGCGGTGCCGTTAAGCGGAAGGGGTGTTAGCGGGACTTTCTTTTGGGCATACAATGGCTATTGGCTTGCTGCGGTGAAGGTCTGTCCGCCCCGCAGCGTTTTCTACGGTTAAAGGAGTATGTATGTCCGTTGAGGTCATGAGGTCTGTGATCGATGCTGCCGAGGGGCGCGTGCCCGTCGACACGCTGTTTACCAATGCGCAGATCGTCGACGTGTATGGCCAGCGTGTGGCGCCCGGCAGCGTTGCCGTCAAGGACGGTGTGATCGTCGGCGTGCTCTACGATGGTCGCGACGATGCTGCTGGCACCTACGAGGTAACTGAGGTCATCGACTGCCAGGGTCGCTATCTCGCTCCCGGTTTTATTGACGGGCATCTGCATATCGAGTCTTCGAACATCCGTCCCGCCGAGTATGCTCGCATGGCCGCGACGCGCGGTACCACCACCGCCATTGCCGACAGCCACGAGATTGCCAATGTTGCCGGTCTCGACGGCTTGCGCTTTATGATCGAGGACGGCCGCCGCGCACCCATCTCCATCAAGTATATGATGCCTTCGTGCGTGCCCGCGCTGCCCGACGAGCAGGCCGGTGCCGTTATTTCGGCTGCCGATATGCAGGCGTTTTTTGCCGAGCATCCGGGCGATGTTTTTGGTCTGGGCGAAATGATGAACTTGCCGGGCGTCTTTATGGCCGACCCCGAGACCTGTGCTCGCATCGATGCTGCCAACCAGACGCCGTCCAAGCAGGTTGACGGCCACGCGCCACTCGTTGCCGGTAAGGACCTCAACGCCTATGCCGCAGCGGGCATTATCGCCGACCACGAGTCGACGATTCCCGAGGAGGCACTCGACAAGCTGTCTCGTGGCATGTACGTGATGCTCCGCGAGGGTACGTGCAGCCATGACTTGGCCAACCTGTCGCCGATGCTGCTGGAGAATCCCGCTCGCGCCCGCCGCTGCTGCTTTGCGACTGACGACCGTGCCCCTTCCGATGCGCTTGCGACCGGCATGATCGACAATGCCTGCCGCGTGGCGATTGAGGCCGGTATCGACCCCGTGGTCGCTATCTCCATGGCGTCCCTCTCCACGGCCGAGGCGTTTGGCCTGGATCACGGCTGCCGCGACCCGCACGAGCTGCGCGGTGCGATTGCCCCGGGCAAGCGTGCCGACCTGCTGGTACTCAATGACCTGACGTTTGCCACGGCTCCGCATCGCGTATATGCCGCCGGTGCTCTGGTGGCGCAGGACGGCACCTTTGTGGGCGAGATTGCACCCGAGATGGCCGAGGTTGCGGCCCTTGCCGATGAGCTGCGCGCTTCCGTTAAACTGCCGAAGCTATCGCTCGACGTGTTCGACTATGCCTTTAAGCCGGGCGAGGCCGTGATCGACGTGGTGCCGGGCAAGGCCATCACGGGTATGGCTCGCCTCGAGAGTGCCGAGGGCCTGCGCCGCATTATGCTGATCGAGCGCCACGGCCGCGGCGTGTCGCTGCAGGCCGAGGGCGCCGATGGCGACGGCCCCGCTGGCCTGGGCCTGGTCGGCAAGCATATCGGTCGCGGCTGGGTGCGCGGCTTTACCATCACGGGCGGTGCCATCGCCTCGACGATCGGCCACGACTCGCACAACGTGTGCGTGGTGGGCGACAGCGCGGCTGATATGATGGCTGCCGTCGAGGCCGTGGGCCAGGGCGGCCACGTGCTGGTGCGCAACGGCAAGGTCGTGGCGCGTATTCCGCTGGCGCTCGGTGGCCTTATGAGCGAAGGCACGGCCGAGGACGTTGCTGCGCAGCACGACGACTTTATGGTCAAGGCGCGCGCCATGGGTATTGAGCCGCCGCTCGACCCCATCATGGGCATCATCTTCCTGCCCCTGCCGGTCATCCCGACGCTCCGCATCCGCCCCGAGGGCATGTTCGACGTCACAACCTTCACCTACGCCGACTAGTCATCGGGGACGTTCTTAAACGACTAGTCATCGGGGACACTCTTTGGCGCGCTGCCTGACGCCGCGACCGTAGGACCTCTGGCATGTGTGAGCTATTTGCCAGGTCCTTGTAACGTTTACGCCCGCGGAGTCTTATTTGAGCTCCCTTTGGGTACGTTGGAATCGGATACGCGTTTGATTCCAACAAGCCCGAAGGGAGCTTTTCTATGTTTAAACTGATTGCATCCGATATGGACGGCACACTGCTTGACGAAAACGGCCAGGTGCCTCCCGAGACCTACGAACTGATTCTGGCGCTACACGAGCATGGCGTGCATTTCGCTGCATCGTCAGGTCGTCGCTACGATCGCCTGTGCGAGTTCTTTGCGCCCGTTCGCGACAAGATGGACTTTGTCGCCGCTAACGGCGCCCAAGTCTACGCCGACGGTAAGATGGTGGACCGTGAGGTGTATTCCCACCTGGCGATTCGAAGGCTCGCCCAAGCCGTCAGGACGTTTCCCAATCTGCATCTTGCGCTCTTTGACCGAACCAAGTCCTTCCTGCTCGATGACGAGTGCAAGTTCGTGCGTGAGGTCGATAAGGACCTTCCCAATGCCGAGCGCATTTGGGAGCTGCCCGATCCCAGCGTAAATATCATCAAGGCGAGTATCTTTTGCGATGACTGTGCCGTTATGGACAGTGCCTACGTACTGCAGCGCGAGCTTGGCCAGCTCTTTACCTTTGCGCCTTCTGGAAACGCATGGATCGATGCCATGCAGCCCGGTGTGTCGAAAGCCTCGGGAATCGAGCAGCTCATGGAGCACTATGGCGTCGAACGCGACGAGGTCATGGCGTTTGGCGACTCGATGAACGACTACGAGATCATTCGCTTTGTCGGCACGGGCTGCGCGATGGAAAATGCGCGCCCCGCGCTCAAGGCGGTGGCCGATCGCGTGGTGGGTTGTAACCGCGACCACGCCGTCCAGCAGGAGCTCCGTCGCGTGCTGGAGAGTCTCTCCTAATCCGGCAGATGGGGACGTTCCTTTTCTGCCGACAGTGGGGGACAATCCTTGCAGCTTTTTGCGAAGAGTGTCCCCAACGACTAGTCGTTTAAGAACGTCCCCAATGACTACCCAACGACTAAGCAAGGGCGGCCATGATGGTGCGGGCGACGCCGTCGTGGTCGTTGTCGTATTCGGTGATGGCGTCGGCGGCCTCGCGGTCTTCGGACTCGGCGTTGATCATGGCCATGCCGTGGCCCGCTGCCTGTAGCATGGGGATGTCGTTGATGTTGTCGCCGAACGCCCAGGCGTCGGCGAGACGCTCGCCCAGGTGCTCGCATAACCACGTGAGGGCCGTCCCCTTGGTGGCGCCCTCACCCATGACCTCGATATTCATGGCGTACGAACGCGTGACTTCAATGCCCTCGAGCGTGTCGAGCTCCGCCGCGATGGCGTCGCGATCGGCCGGGTTGTGCCAGTACATGGCGATGCGTTCGAGTGTCTCGACCTCGTTGATCTTGCTGTCGATATCCATGTCGATCGGTGTTCGTGTGCGCTTGAGCGAAGCCGCGATGTGGGGGTCGCCACCGCAGAACTCATCCAGGCGCGTGTAGAGCGAGCGGGGGAGGAAGCACTGCCCGTCCGCGAAGATATCGAAGGTCACATCGTGGCCGGCGGCGATGCGGCGGATGCGATGGGCAATGCCGCAATCGAGCGGTCGGCTCAAGATGCACGTGGCGCGCGAGGCATCGGTGGGCACATCGTCGTCGAGCTGCCAGACGCTGGCGCCATTGGCGCAGACGGCATAGTGCACGGCGGGATGGGCGAGGATGGGCTCAAAAATGCCCGACAGCGGACGTCCCGTGCAGGGCACAAATTCAATCCCGCGTCGAGCGAGCTCGTCGAGCATCGCCCAGGTGGCATCGCTCATCTGCTTATCGCTCGTCAACAGCGTTCCATCCATATCGGAAAACACAATCATTTGATGCAGCCCTTTCTGCTGGCATAAAAAGCGTGGCCGAGGGCGGTGATGCCCTGGCCACGCTCGGGTTCTATAACGGTCCGCGTCCTAGCGGTCGGCGAGCGGCTTGTATTCCAGCGGCTCGATCACCGGACGGTATGCCGGGCGGATGATGCGATGCGCGCAGAAGAGCTCTTCCATGCGGTGTGCCGACCAGCCGGCCATGCGGGCGACGGCGAAAAGCGGCGTAAAAAGCGTCTCGGGCACGCCGAGCATCTTGTAGATAAAGCCTGTGTACAGGTCGATGTTGGCGCAGATAGGCTTGGTCATGCCGTGGTCGCGCATCACCTGCGGTGCCAGGCGCTCGATGCGCTCGATGAGTGCGAACTCTTCGCCCAAGTCCTTCTTGGCTGCCAGCGAGCGCGCGTAACGGCGGCAGACCTCGGCGCGCGGGTCGCTGAGCGTATAGACGGCGTGGCCCATGCCGTAGATGAGGCCCGTGCCGTCGAAGGCCTGCTTGTCGAGGATCTTGCCCAGGTAGGCCGCGACCTCGTCCTCGTCCTCCCAGTTGGAGACATGCGCGCGGATGTCCTCGTGCATAGACACGACCTTGGCATTGGCGCCGCCGTGGCGCGGGCCCTTGAGCGAGCCGATAGCCGCGGCGTAGGCGGAATACGGGTCGGTGGCCGAAGACGACAGCACGCGGCAAGCGAAGGTGGAGTTGTTGCCGCCGCCGTGCTCGGCATGCAGCATGAGCATAACGTCGAGCAGCATCGCCTCATCGCGGGTGAACGCCATGCCGCCGCGCAGGACCTGTAGGATGGTCTCGGCGGTGGAGAGACCGGGCGTAGGGTGCGGCACGTGAACCTCGGAGCCGCGAAGCTTGGCGACCGAGGCCATGTGTGCGAAGGCGGCGATGCGCGGGAGACGTGCGAGCATGGAAATGGCGACGTCGATTTCGTGCTCGGGTGTAATGGCGTCGGGCTCGGCGTCGAAGGCGTAGAGCAGCAGCACGGCGCGCTGAAGCACATTCATGATGCTCGACGACACCGTGGTCATGGGGAACTCTTTGACGTACTCGTCGCTCAGATGCCTAAAAGCGCCCAGACGTCCGCAAAAACCGTCGAGCTCCTCTTTGTTGGGCAGCGAGCCCGTGATGAGCAGGTAGGCAACCTCTTCGTAGCCATAGCGATTCTCGGCCTGGGCGTTGTTGACCAGGTCCTCGATGCTGTAGCCGCGCAGCGTAAGCTTGCCCTGGTCGGGCACGACTTTGCCGTCGACCTTGTTGTAGCCGTGCACGTCCGAGATGCGGGTAAGGCCCGCGACCACGCCCGAGCCGTCGGCATTGCGCAGGCCGCGCTTGACGTTATGCTCTACGAACAGGCCCTCGTCGTACGGGGCGGTCGGCAGGCCGTGGTAGAGGTTTTCGCTTTCGGGCGAAATCTGACGGCTCGCCTCGTAATCCAGAACCAGGCGGCTCAGGTGATCGTCGAAGCGGTAGTAGATTTTCTTGGCGTCGTAGGCCATGCGCGCTCCTCTCCGGTCCGCTTTGGGGCCGCGCGCTTGGACGGTATGACGTCAAGCTGCCCCGAGCGGCTTGTTCGCTACAGGCGGTACATAAAGTTAAAGACGTCCTCGCGCTGGATGGACACGTTGACGCCCGAAAGCTCGCCGGCCTCGGCCAGCGCCTTCTGTAGCTCGGCGAAGTCGAGCTTGGACTCGGCGGTGTCGGCCAGCATGGTCATGGTGAAGATGTCCTCGATAATGGACTGCGTGATGTCGCGGATGTCGACGTTGGCCTCGCCTAGGACACGGGTGACGCCGGCGACGATGCCGGGGCGGTTCTTGCCAAGGACGGTGATGACGATACGGGAGGACGAGATCTCGGCCATGGGAAACCCTTTCGCGTGATTGCGGCGCGCGCGGGGCGCTCCGCTACGGTACAGTGTTCATCATTGTACCTGTCTGGCGCCAAAAGCGGTGTGCTTACTGCGGCGTTACACGTCTGCAACATGGGAGAAGGGGCAAAGGCGCCCGTTTGCCGCGAATCGTCGTGTCGTCTGCTGTGTCTTGGGCGCGCTGCACAACGCAAAGACCGTGAACCTTTTGTGGGACGCGCGGCGCCGTGGTACCATAGCCGAGTTTGTTGTCTTGGTCGGAAACCAAGACGCCTTATGCGCTGATCGGTAACCAGCGCCTGACCAATAAGGAGTCCTACCATGAAGCAGGGTATCCATCCCCAGTATGTCGAGTGCACGGTGACGTGCTCCTGCGGCAACACCTTCAAGACGCACGCTACCGTGTCCGAGATGAAGGTCGAGCTTTGCAACGAGTGCCACCCGTTCTACACCGGCCAGCAGAAGTTCGTCGACACCGGTGGACGCGTCCAGCGCTTCGCCGACAAGTTCGGTGGCGCCGCTGCCGCCCAGCTCAAGAAGGCTGAGGAGGCCAAGGCTGCCAAGGCTGCCAAGGCTGCTGAGGCCGAGGCCGCTCGCAAGGCCGCCGCTGAGGCTAAGGCTGCCGAGAAGGCTAAGCGTGCTGCTAAGTTTGCCGAGGAGGCTGCCAAGCAGGCCGCAGAGGCTCCCGTCGAGGAGGCCGCTGCCGAGGCCGAGACCACCGAGGCTGCTGAGTAAATAGCTCGCCGCGGAATCACTCGCATTCATGGCATAAGGGCCGTGCATCCGTTTGGGTGCGCGGTCCTTTTCTTTTTATTGGTGCAAACCAACCTGCCCCCATTGCACCAAATGGCAGAGAGGCGGCGTTTGCCCAGATAAAACCTGCCAAAATTAACCTGTCCCATTGTGGCAGGTTGGTCGTAGTTATTACGTGGCGGTCGAGGTCGACCGTATAGGCCGCGCCTTGTTTGGCTAAAGTACAATCATCTGTGTTTAACTCGCCCGCAACTGCACGACGTGGGCGATGGCCAAAAAGGAAAACCACATGGGATTCATGTCAAAGCTGCTGTCCTTTGGATCCGATAAGGACCTTAAGCGCTACTACAAGATCGTCGACCAGATCAACGGTCTTGAGCCCCAGTTTGAGAAGATGACCGAGGAGGAGCTCCGCGGCCAGACCGATAAGTTCCGCGAGCGTTACGCCAACGGCGAGTCGCTCGACGACATGCTCCCCGAGGCCTTTGCCACCGTGCGTGAGGCTTCCAAGCGCACCATGGGTATGCGCCACTTTGACGTGCAGCTCATCGGCGCCATGGCGCTGCACGAGGGCCACATCGCCGAGATGAAGACCGGCGAAGGCAAGACCCTCGTCTCCACCTTGGCCGGCTACCTCAACGCCATCGCCGGCAAGGGCGTGCATGTCGTTACCGTCAACGATTACCTGGCAAAGCGCGACTCCGAGTGGATGGGCCGCATCTACAAGTACCTGGGCATGACCGTCGGTCTGCTCCAGAACAACATGCCGCTCGAGCTCAAGCGTCCGGCCTACCAGGCAGACGTCACCTACGGCACCAACTCCGAGTTCGGCTTTGATTACCTGCGCGACAACATGGTCACCCGTCCCGAGCAGCGCGTGCAGCGCGGTCACAACTACGCCATCGTCGACGAGGTTGACTCCATCCTGATCGATGAGGCCCGCACCCCGCTGATCATCTCGGGCGCTGGCACCAAGTCCGCCAGTACCTACAAGGACTTCGCGCGTGCCGTGCGTGGCCTTGAGCGCGGCGAGGACGTGTCGCACGACATGCTCACCGCCACCGAGGACGTGGAGCCCACGGGCGACTACGTCATGGACGAGGCCAAGCACACCATTGCCGCCACCGAGCGCGGCCTTAAGAAAATCGAGCGCCGCCTGGGTATCGATGACATCTATGCCGATCTCTCCGGCCAGTTGGTCAACCACCTGCAGCAGGCGCTGAAGGCCCAGTACATGTTCCACCGCGATAAGCAGTACGTGGTCACCAACGGCGAGGTCAAGATCGTCGACGAGTTCACCGGCCGCATTATGGAAGGCCGCCGCTATTCTGAGGGCCTGCACCAGGCCATCGAGGCCAAAGAGGGCGTGCTCGTACGCGAGGAGAACCAGACCCTGGCCACCATCACCCTGCAGAACTACTTCCGTCTGTATGACAAGCTCTCCGGCATGACCGGCACGGCACTTACCGAGGATGCCGAGTTCCGCGAGATCTACAAGCTGCCCGTCGAAGTCATCCCTTCCAACAAGCCCGTGCAGCGCGTGGATCACGAGGACCTGGTGTACCGCACCATTCAGGCCAAGTACAACGCCGTCGCCGACGATGTCGAGCGACGTCACGCCAAGGGCCAGCCGGTCCTGGTGGGCACCGTCTCCATCGAGAGTTCCGAGAAGCTGTCCGCCGCCCTTACCAAGCGCGGCATCGCACACGAGGTCCTCAACGCCAAGCACCATGAGCGCGAGGCCCACATCGTGGCCCAGGCCGGACGCTACGGCGCCGTGACCATCGCCACCAACATGGCCGGTCGTGGTACCGACATCCTGCTGGGCGGCAATCCCGACGAGCTGGTGCGCGAGCGCCTGGAGTACGAGGGCCTGACCATGGAGGACGTGACGCCCGAGCAGCTCGAGCAGTTTAACGCCGAGGCCAAGGAGACTTGCAAGGCCGAGCGCGAGCGCGTGCTTGCCGCCGGCGGCCTGACCGTCATCGGCACCGAGCGCCACGAGTCCCGCCGTATCGACAACCAGCTGCGCGGCCGCTCCGGCCGTCAGGGCGATCCGGGCGAGACCCAGTTCTACCTGTCGCTCGAGGACGACCTCATGCGCCTGTTCGGCGGCGACAAGATGGACCGCGTCTCCAAGATGATGGTCACGGCCGACATGGGCGACGACATGCCCATCCAGCACAAGATCATCTCCAAGGCCGTCGAGAGCGCCCAGCACAAGGTCGAGAGCATCAACTTCTCCATGCGTAAGAGCGTCCTTGAGTACGACGACGTCATGAACAAGCAGCGCCAGGTCATCTACGCCGAGCGCAATAAGATTCTGGACGGCAAGGACCTGACCGACCACATCACCGAGGTCATGCACGACACCGTGTACCGCTGCGTGCAGGAGTTCTGCACCAAGGACAGTCACGATGGCGAGCGCGACCTGGAGGGCCTGCGCAAGTGGGTTGTGGAGCTCACCGGCCACATCGATACGCCGAAGTTCCCCGACGAGGATTATGAGGCCCTGGCTGCCGATGTCCTGGCTTACGTAGAGAAGTGCTACAACATGAAGGCCGAGCGCTTGGGCGAGGACCTGATGCGCGAGCTCAACACCCAGGTCATGCTGCGCGTCATCGATACCCGCTGGATGAACTACCTGCAGGAGATGGACTACCTCAAGACCGGCATCGGCTTGCGCGGCTTTGGCCAGCGCGACCCGCTGGTTGAGTACAAGACCGAGGCCTACGGCGCGTTCCAGATACTCGTCGATACCATGTACGAGGATTATCTGCGTACGGTTCTGCGCATCGAGATCAAGGCTGCCCCGCGTGCCGTGGAGCACAAGGAGGAGCCCGCGCTCGAGGGTGCGCACTTCTCCGGTCCTGCCGAGGTCGATGGTGACAACGGCGGCTCGGTGCTGCGCAAGCAGGCGCAGGTGCAGGCCCGCATGGCTGTCCAGGGTGGTCCGGCTGCCGTCAACAACGGTGGCAAGGTGACCACCTATCGCAAGTCCGAGAGCGACGATCCGTACGTCAACGTGGGCCGCAACGACCCGTGCCCCTGCGGTAGCGGCAAGAAGTTTAAGTACTGCCACGGCAGGAATCGTTAATGGCTGAGGCTTTAGAGGTAACGCCCGCCGAGCTGGACGCGTTTGCGGACCGGCTCGGTGAGGTCGAGTCGTATCTCCACCTGGACGAGAAGCGTACCCGCGTGTTCGAGCTCGAGGCCAAAAGTGTTGCCCCTGGCTTTTGGGATGACGCCGACGCCGCCCGTGCCACCATGGAGGAGATCGCGCGCACCAAGGAAGATATCGCTGCCGTGGACACCGCGCGCGGCGAGCTTTCCGATGCCCGCGCCGCGCTGGAGCTTGCCGAGGAGATGGGGGATGACCCCGACGCCGCCGCCCTTCGCGAGGAGGCTGCAGCCACGGCTGAGCGCCTGGCCCGTGCCATCGATGAGCTTGAGCTTTCGAGCTGGTTTACCGGTGAGTTCGATCACGGCGATGCCATTGTGACCATCAAGCCCGGACAGGGTGGTCTGGAGGCCCAGGACTGGACCTTCATGCTCTTTAAGATGTACATGAAGTACTGCCAGCGTCGCGGCTGGAAGGTCACCATCAACGACTGTCCCGCGGCCGAGGTCATCGGCATTGACCGTGCGACCTTTACCGTCGAGGGCAAGGACGCATTTGGCATGCTGCGCGCCGAGGCCGGCGTCCACCGCTTGGTTCGCATTAGCCCCACCGACGACAAGAAGCGCCGCCAGACCACGTTTGCCGGCGTCGAGGTCATCCCCGTGCTACCCGATGATATCGACATCGAGATCAGTCCCGATGACATCCGCGTGGACGTGTACCACGCGAGCGGCCCGGGCGGTCAGGGCGTCAACACCACCGACTCCGCCGTGCGCGTGACGCATTTTCCCAGCGGCATTGTGGTCACCTGCCAAAACGAGCGCAGCCAGATTCAGAACAAGGCCGCGTGCATGCAGATCCTCAAGGCTCGCCTGTACGAGATTGAGCTCGAGAAGCGCGCCGAGGCGCTCGATGAGATCCGCGGACCCAAGACCACGATTGGTTTTGGCAACCAGATTCGCAGCTACGTGCTCTACCCGTACCAGATGGTCAAGGACTTACGCACGGGCGTGGAGACCAGCAATGTCGAGGCCGTCCTTGACGATGGCGACCTGGACCCGTTTGTTATTGGCTACCATCGCTGGGCTACCGGCAACGCCGATGCAGAAGGCTCGGAGGTCTAAAACATCGGGTGGCTTCAAGCCGATGCCAAGCCCAACGGTTGGACGGGTTTGTATCCAGAATAAACCCTGCGCAGGGGTGGTTTTTGTCCGGCGAATCGGTAGAATCGAATACAAGAAGAAGTTCAAAGCGCATCCGTTTGGGTGCGCTTTTTTGAGGGAGGCAGCATGGCATATCGTCTGGACATCAAGCGCATTCTTTCGATGAACTTCTTTCACGACCTGCCCCAGATCATGTTGGGGTGTGCCTTGGCCGCCATCGCGACCGACTTGTTTTTGATTCCCAACGGTCTTGCCGCCGGTGGCGTTACGGGCCTTGCCACCATTATCCAGGCGGTCGGCGCGGCGCGCGGCCTATCGCTTCCCGTTGGTATTCAGACGATCGTGATGAACGCCTTGCTGTTGTTGGTCGTTATGCGCGAGGGCGGCATGTTCTACGTGGTGCAGACCGCGACGGGCTTTGTGCTGCTGGGCTTCTTTACCGATCTGTTCGCCCCGTTTGTAGCACCTCTGGCGGATGCGGACCTGATGCTCCCTGCCATGTGGGGCGGCATTATTACGGGCATCGGTTACGGCATGGTGTTGCGCGCCGGCGCCAACACCGGCGGCTCGGACACGATTGGCCAAATCATCTCGCGTAACACCTCGCTGCCGGTAGGCTCGACCGTCATGGCGATCGATGTTGCCGTATGCGCGCTATCGGCTCCGGTCTTTTCAATCGAAAACGCACTGTATGCAGGCCTTTCGATGGTCATTAGCGGCTACGTGATCGATGCCGTGGTCGATGGTGGCAACAAACGTCGTATGGTACTCATCATCTCGGACAAGTTCCCTGATATCGCTGCCGATATCATGTATGGCCTGGGTCGTGGTTGTACCAAGTTCAAGGCGACTGGCATGTATTCGGGTGCCGAGAAGCCGGTGATTATGGTCATCGTGAGCCGTCGAGAGCTCAATACCCTCAAGACGATCGTGCGCGAGCGCGATCCTCACGCCATTGTGACGGTCGCTGACGTTACGGAAGCCTTCGGCGAGGGATTCAAGGACATTAGCGCGTAGGGGCGACCGCGTTCCATCCAAAAGACGTTCACATTGATAAACCGTTTCATCAGCGGTTCTGCCTGCTAAATTGTTCAAATAATGATAAAAACTCTGGTAAAGCCATCAGTTTCCAGCATAATGAATGACGTACGTGCATTGCGGCTGTGTTGGGATTACCTTCGGTGCCGTGCGCATTTTGTCTAATGAGGATGAAAGGAAGGCACAATGAGCGACGAAGAGCTCAAAAAGGTTGCCAACGAGGTAAGGAAGGGCATCGTCACCGGCGTGCACGCTGCCAAGTCCGGCCATCCGGGCGGTTCGCTCGGCGCTGCCGACATCATGACCTATCTGTACTTTGAGGAAATGAACGTCGACCCGGCCGATCCCCGCAAGGCCGATCGCGATCGCTTTGTGCTCTCCAAGGGCCACTGTGCTCCGGGTCTGTACGCCGTGCTCGCCGAGCGTGGGTTCTTCCCCAAGGAGGACCTCGAGACGCTGCGTCATATCGGCAGCCACCTGCAGGGCCATCCCAACATGAACGACACCCCGGGCGTCGACATGTCCACCGGCTCGCTCGGCCAGGGCATCTCCGCCGCCGTGGGCATGGCGGTTGCCGCCAAGCACTGGGGCGATACTTACCGCACGTACGCCCTGCTGGGCGATGGCGAGAGCGAGGAGGGCCAGGTCTGGGAGGCCGCCATGTTTGCCGGCAACCAGCAGCTCGATAACCTCTGCGTGATCGTCGACCACAACGGCCTGCAGATCGACGGCCCCGTCGAGGAGGTCAACGACCCCATGCCGCTCGCCGACAAGTTCCGTGCCTTTAAGTTCCACGTGGTGGAGCTTGCCGACGGCAACGATTTCGACCAGATCCGCGCCGCCTTTGCCGAGGCTCGCGCTACTAAGGGCCAGCCGACCGCCATTATCGCCGAGACCATGAAGGGCAAGGGCGTCTCCTTTATGGAGAACCAGGTGGGTTGGCACGGTAAGGCCCCCAACGATGAACAGTTTGAGCAGGCCATGGCAGAGCTCACGGCCGCCGGAGAGGAGCTCTAGGATGGCAGACGTCAAGAAAATCGCCACGCGTGTAAGCTACGGCGAGGCCCTCGTCGAGCTCGCCAACGAGCACGATGACTTTGTGGTCCTCGACGCCGACCTGGCCGCCGCTACGCAGACCGGTAAGTTTAAGGCCGCCTGCCCCGATCGTTTCTTCGATGTGGGCATTGCCGAGAGCAACCTGATGGGCGTCGCCGCCGGTATCGCGACCACCGGCCGCGTTGCCTTCGCGAGCACCTTTGCCATGTTCGCCGCCGGCCGCGCTTTTGAGCAGGTCCGTAACTCCATCGGCTACCCGCACCTCAACGTTAAGATCGGTGCCACGCACGCCGGTATCTCGGTGGGCGAGGATGGCGCCACGCACCAGTGCTGCGAGGATATCGCCCTCATGCGCGTCATCCCCGGCATGACCGTGATTGTTCCCGCCGACGACGTGGAGGCCCGCGCCGTGACGCGCGCCGCCTACGAGTGCGACGGTCCGGTGTACATGCGCTTCGCCCGTTTGGCCTCGCCGGTTATTAACGACCCCGAGACCTACAAGTTCGAGTTGGGTAAGGGCATTGTCATGCGCGAGGGCGCCGATGTGACCATCATCGCCTGCGGCCTGATGGTCGGCGAGGCTCTCGAGGCCGCCGAGCAGCTCGCTGCCGAGGGCATCGACGCCGAGGTCATCAACATGCACACCATCAAGCCCATCGATGCCGACCTGATCGTCAAGAGCGCCACCAAGACCGGCCACGTCGTGACCGTCGAGGAGCATTCTGTAATCGGTGGCCTGGGCAGCGCCGTTGCCGACGTCCTGTGCGAGCAGTGCCCGACGCCGCTCAAGAAGATCGGCGTCAACGACACCTTCGGTGAGTCCGGCCCGGGCGCCGAGCTCCTGCACAAGTACGGCCTGGACGCCGCCAACATCGTGGCGACCACCAAGGAGTTCTTGGCATAAGGCAAGGCGGATCTCAAGGACTGCTTCGCCAGAACTATAAAACTGTTTCGCCAGTACTATGGAAACCCGGCAGGGGCGCTCGCTTGGAGAGCGCCCCTGTTTCAGTTGCGGTGAAATAAGGACTGTTTTGCCAGCTTAAAGGCTCAACAGTCCCTATTTCACCGCAACTCATGAAGACGCCCCTCAAGCACGGTCCCATCAGGGAAAAGGGCATATATCGACAAAGCACAATTCAGACCCTTCCAACTTTGTATATGCAGCACCCCAAGTAAAACGCGGCGACCCCTTAGTTACCGCAGGCCGGACACAGGGCTACTCTCCAAATCTTTCCGCAGGACGGAGGAGCCCCTGCCGCGCGAAGCGCGCAGCGGGGGCTCCGACATGTCCGAGGACGATTTGGAGAGTAACCCTGTACCCGGCCGACGGGATCCCTAAGCACGCCATGCTTCTTATGTGCAGCAAAGCTAATGCTGCTAAAATACAAAGCGCTCATGTAGTTTAAACGCACGACGATAAGGAGCACCAGTGGGTAACCACTTCCGTACCTCCGGTGCGGGCGATGATGCCCCCAAGACGCAGGCAGGCGTCCAGGGCAGTCGTTTCGCCACTCCGGATTCAGAGGGCCAGCCTGTTGCTCAGGCCCCCGCTCAGCCGGCAGATCAGGCACAGCCGGCATCCGATCCCTTTGCCTACAATCCAACCAGCGATGTCGCGCTTTCCGGTGCGGCGGGTTTTGAGCCCGTTCAGGCCGTGACCGCTCGCGTGGAGCAGCCTCAGGCTGGTGCCGCCACGCCGCAGCCTACCATGGCCGGCATTCCCGACCCCTTGGCCCCTGCGACGCCGGCTCCTCAGCCTGCGCAGTCCGGTCTCTTTGCCGCTATTCCCGACCCCACGCAGCCTGCTGCCCCGGTGGTCGAGAGCGATCAGGCCGCCGAGGTCGCAAGCCTCGATAACGCGCTCAACAACCCCGATTTTACGTCGGTGTTTGCGCCCATCGATCCGCAGGCCAGCCGCAAGAAGATGGCCAAGCAGGCCGGTGTCGAGCCCGTCATCCTTATGGAGCATGTCACCAAGATCTATCCGGCACAGCCCAACAAGCCTGCACTCGACGACATCAACATCGAGATCTATCCGGGCGAGTTCGTCTTCCTGGTCGGTCACTCCGGCTCGGGTAAGACCACGCTGCTGTCGACGCTCAACCGCGACGTCAAGCCGACGAACGGCCGCATCCTGGTTGCCGGTCAGGACCTCATGAAGATCAAGAACCGCAAGGTTCCGTTCCTGCGCCGCCAGATTGGCGCCGTGTTCCAGGACTTTAAACTTCTGCCGCAAAAGACCGCCTACGAAAACGTGGCGTTTGCCCTGCAGTGCATCGGCAAGCCCAAGGGCGTCATTCGCAGCCAGGTGCCCGAGGTGCTGCGCCTGGTCGGTCTGGCCGATCAGATGGACTCGCTGCCCGACCAGCTTTCCGGTGGCGAGCAGCAGCGCGTTGCCGTCGCCCGTGCTATGGTCAACCGTCCGCCGCTGCTGATCTGCGACGAGCCCACGGGCAACCTCGACCCGGCGATCTCGCTGGGCATCATGAAGCTGCTTGAGCGTATTAACCGCACCGGCACCACCGTGATCGTCGCCACGCACGACCGCGAGATGGTCGATAGCATGCACCGTCGCGTGATCGCCCTCGAGGGCGGCCACGTCATCCGCGACCAGGAGAGGGGAGGTTACGGCAACTATGGCACCAACTAACGTGGGCTACTCCTTCAAAGAGGCAATCAGCCACTTCTTCCGTAACTGGACTACCTCGCTCGGCGCCGTCATCACGATCTTCCTTTCGCTGTTTATCATCGGCCTGTTCATCATGGGCTCTGCGATGCTGAACTCCGTGATCGGCACCGTCGAGGATCAGGTTGTCATCAACGCGTTCATTAGCGATGACGCCGATCAGGCCGATGTTCAGGCTTTTGAGGCCGAGCTTAAGACATGGAATAACGTCAAGTCCGTGACCTATAAGGACAAGGACGACGCGCTGGCCGAGTATACGAGCAAGATGTCGGGTAACGCCGACGCCACCATGAGCGCGCTCGACGGCCAGAACCCGCTGCCCGCCTCGTTTGCGATTGAGATGGACGATCCGTCTCAGGTCGAGAGCACGGCCAAGAAGCTCAAGAAGAATGCCGACTTCCAAAAGATCGCGGACGACGGCGACGTCAACGCGAGCGTACTGTATGGCCAGGAGGAAGTAAGCCGCCTGTTCCAGGTGACCAACTACATCCGTATTGCCGCCGTGGTGCTCGTTGGCCTTCTGACCTTTATCGCATTCATCTTCATCAACAACACGATTCGCCTGTCCATCACGGCGCGTCGTCGTGAGATTGCGATTATGCGTCTGGTCGGCGCCAGCAACGGCTTCATTCGCGGCCCGTTTATCACCGAGGGCGTGCTGCAGGCCATTTTGGGCTCGCTGCTTTCCATCGGCGTTCTGGAGCTGCTGCGCAATTTGATGATTCCGCGTCTGCAGGAGAGTATCGGCTGGATGTCGTTTGCCCTGCCGATGCAGTATTACCTGGTGACCTATGCTGCGCTGATTCTGGTCGGCGTGATTATCGGTCTCTTTGGTTCTGCCATAGCCATGCGCCGCTACCTGCGCGTGTAGGCATGCCTGGAATTCATCCCTTCCAACGGGTCGTCTCTTATGGGGCGGCCCGTTTTTTGATTCCTAGGGGACGGCAGGAAAGCGAATCATTTGGGTAGACTCTTTGGAGTTCGCAATCGATAGTTAGGAGGCGCCATGGGGCGCAATAACAAGCATAAGCGTGGAGCTCGCAATAAGCGCGGGCCGGTGCGCAGCGAACGCCGTCCGAGCCTGACCGGGCGCGTGCAGCTCCATGAGCACAGTGCCTATGTCATAACCGAGAATGGCGACTACAAGGTCATGGGCCGTGGCAAGCGCGAGATTATGGATGGCGATACCGTTGCCGTGAGCATTAAGAACAGCCCGCACGGTGAGCGGCGCGCCGTGATCGAAGGCGTGGTTGAGCGCGCAGCCATAAGCGTGGTGGGTACGTACCAGACCGCCGGTCCGCTCGGTGTGATCGAGCCGCTCGATTCGCGTCTGAAGGCCGACTTCTTCATTCTGCCCGAGGATACCTCGGCGGATCGTCTGGGCGTCCACCCGGGTGATGCCGTTGTCGCGCGCATTTTGACCTACCCGACGCGCCTGGAATCGGGCACCGTGACGATCGAACGCCGCATTGGCGGAGATGACGCGCCCGATTTGGGCGTTCAATATGTGATGGCGCGTTACGGCTATACCGATAGCTATCCTGAGGCTGCGCTGGACGAGGCCGAGGGGCTTTCGCTCGATGTGTCCGCGGCGCTTAAGGACCCGCTCCGCCGCGATCTGCGCGACCGCTTTGTCATCACGATCGACCCAGTCGACGCGCGCGACTTTGACGACGCCATTTCGCTGGAGCGCACGCCCGAGGGTGGCTACAAGCTGGGTGTGCATATCGCCGACGTTTCACACTATGTGGCTTGGGACGGGCATATCGATCTTGAGGCTCGCCATCGTACGACATCGGTGTATCTGGCCGATCGCGTGCTTCCCATGCTGCCCGAACGCCTGTCCTGTGACCTGTGCTCGCTTCGCCCTGACGAGGACCGTCTTGCGTTTACCGTTGACATTGAGCTCGATGCACAGGGTCGCGTGCGGCATTACGATCCGTACCCCAGCGTGATTCGCTCGCGTGTGCGTATGGACTATGACGGCGCCGAGGCGCTGCTGGTGCGTGCCGGCGCGGTTGAGTATTCGGTGCTGGAGGGTGCGGCCGAGGATGTTGCGGCTGCCGAGACCTCGCGCGAGGAAGCGCTTGAGCGCGGTCTTGCGTGCGAGGAGGTCGCCCGCGGCTACAACGTCGACCTCTGCGATTTCCTTGTCGCCGCCAACGAACTCGCCGAACTTCGCCGTCGTATCCGTCGCGCCCGCGGCTCGGTCGATTTTGACACGGCCGAGATTCGTGCTCTATTGGATGAGGACGGAGTGCCCGTGCAGATTGTGGCGCGTGAGCGTTCGTGTGCCACGTCGCTTATCGAGGAAGCCATGCTGCTCGCCAACGAGTGCGTTGCAGAGTGGCTGGCAGACCGTGATATCGAGGCCTGCTATCGCGTGCATGAGGATCCGAGCCCCGATAGCCTGCACGGTGCCGCCGTTGCGCTGGCGCAGCTAGGCATCATCGACGATCGCCGTGCTGCCGGTATTGCCCTGGGGAGCCCCGATGAGCTGCAGGCTGCAGTTGATGCTGCCGCCGGTACGGCCAACGCACCGCTCGTCAACACGCTGCTTCTGCGCAGCATGCAGCGCGCGCTGTACAAGCCGCGCAACGAGGGCCACTTTGCGCTCGCCGCGCCGTGCTACTGTCACTTTACGAGTCCCATCCGTCGCTACCCCGATCTGGTGGTGCACCGCGTGCTCAAACTGCAGTTGGCCTATGAGCAGCTCGGCGGCAAGGACGCCTTGGTCCGTACGCCGCGGCTGATCGGCAAGGGGCGCGAGTCGCTGCCGCGCATTCTGCCGCAGATCTGCCGCGCATGTAGCGATGCCGAGCGCGCGGCAGATGCCGCCAGCCATGCGACGCAAAAGATCAAGATTGCCCAGTACTATGAGGACCGTCTGGGTGAGCGCTATGCCGGAACCGTCTCGTGGGTTAGCAGCATGGGCCTCTTTGTGCGCTTGGACCTAACACAGGTCGAGGGCCTGGTTTCAATTAAGAGCCTGGGCAACGAGTGGCTCGAGTTCGACGAGGACGCGCTTACGCTGACGGGCGCCGACACGGGGACTCGCTATGAACTGGGCCAGCGCGTGATTATCGAGGTCTCGCGCGTCAATACCACGCGTGGACACTTGGACTTTAAGCTTATCCATTAGCTAAATCCCGACTCGTGGCGAGAGAGCGGAGGGCGGTCTTTCGGGACCGCCCTTCGCATTTGAATCGTGACTACCTTGTCGTCTGCTCGGCCGCCCGCTTACCTGCTATTTGAGAGGTAAAACCTACCAAAATAAACCTGTCCCTTTTGGCAGGTTTACAAGAAAGCGGGGATGAGATGGCGACGGTGTACGGGTATGCGCGGGTGAGTTCGCGCGATCAGAATCTGAATCGGCAGCTGGATGCGCTGGGCGCCTATGGCGTGGGCTCGGCGAATATTTATGCCGACCATGCGAGCGGCAAGGACTTCGATCGACCGCGTTATCGCGAGCTGCTGCACGTCCTGGGGGACGGGGACGTGCTGGTGGTGCTTTCTATCGACCGACTTGGCCGTAATTACTCCGAGATTCTTGAGGAATGGCGACGCATTACCAAGGAGCTCGGGGTTGCCATTGTGGTGTTGGACATGCCATTGCTTGACACGCGCGCTAGGGCCAGCGGCGCGCCGGATGTGACCAACGTCCTGATTGCCGATATTGTGCTGCAACTGCTGAGCTACGTGGCGCAGGTGGAGCGCGAGAATATCCATCGGCGCCAAGCGGAGGGAATTGCAGCGGCGCGGGCGCGAGGGGTCCGTTTCGGTCGACCTCGCAAGCCGTGTCCTCCTCAGTTTGAGCTGGTGCGCGATAGCTATGAGGCGGGCGATATTACCCGCAGCCAGGCAGCAAAGTGCCTGGGCGTGTGCGTGGGGACGTTCGATCGCTGGATGCGCGAGGCGGGGTAGGGGTTTGCGTCGCTTTGTCGCTTCCTGTTGCGATTCAAATTTTGATACGGTGACGATGCCATTTGGGGCTACACTCGCTGATATTCAAAAAAGGAGGTTGGCCCTTGGCGCGCGTAAAACAAATAATCGGATGGACCGCGGTCGTTCTGTTCGCTGCAACGCTGGCGGGCATCTGGGTGCTGACGGAGCAAAATGCGATGGAGACGTCGTTGCTGAGCGAGTCCACCGCGCGTGTGGTGGAGGGCCAGGCTACGGGCGTTCAGGCTGTCGATGCCACGGGTGAAGCCCAGACGGAGAACGGAATGACCGGGGGCACCGATTCGGCTGCCTCGAATGTCCGGTCTGGCCGACTTGCTTCCATTCGCATGTGGGTGGGCGCGAACGTCCGTCGCGTTGCCCATACCGTAGAGTTTTTCTTCGTCGGATTATTCGCCTCCGTGGTCGTGGTTTGCTTTTCCAGGCGTCCGTGGAGCGTATGCTCCCGTTGCGTGCCCGTATTGCTCTTTTGCGCCGCCTGCTCCGTTGGCGATCAGGTACATAAGATCTTTGTTCCCGGCAGGCATTTCGACGTTATCGATTTAGGATTCGATGCTGCGGGCTATGTCACCGCCATGCTGTTGGTATTGCTGGCAGCGGCGTTGGTGCGCCATGCGACTCGGCCGATCGGCGCCCATGCGAGGCGCTAGCCTTAAGACGAGACATCGCGACTGCCTATGCTTCGACATTGACTACAATAACGGCTGCAATCGCGAGTGGTCGTCGATGTGCAGTTTTCCAGACACCTGTTTTCTCTAAGAAAGGAAATCCCATGGCGGTATTGTTTGTTGAATATCCCAAGTGCTCGACCTGTAAGAAGGCCAAGGCATGGCTGGACGAACATGGGGTAGAGTATATCGACCGCGATATCGTTTTGGACAACCCCACGGCCGATGAGCTTGCGACCTGGATTGCTCGTTCGGGGCTGCCGGTGCGGCGCTTCTTTAATTCGTCGGGCATGAAATATCGAGAGCTGGGCCTGAAGGCGCGTCTGGATGCGGGCATGACGGATCGGGAGTGCTACGAGCTGCTGGCGACCGACGGCATGCTGGTCAAGCGTCCGCTGCTGGTGGGCGACGACTTTGCGATTCCCGGCTTTAGGGAATCGGCTTGGGCCGAGGCGTTGCTGTAGCGGCTGCGGAAAGTGCGACCCGGAATTCGCTTCCAGAATGGGATGCACTTTCCCAAAGTGGCCGGTTGCGGAAAGCACGTCCCATTCTGAGCTTCGATTGTGGGATACGGTTTCCGGTTGAGGGCTCGACGGGAAAGTGGGGACCAGTTTGAGCTTGAAAACTGGGACGCACTTTCCGCCGGCGGGCCTGCCTCAGTCAGTCCGCCAGCTGTGCCCATTCGTGCGGATCGTAGACTTTTACGTGCTTGTTGGGCTTGCCACTCCAGTACTCCTCGTCCATAAAGGGCAGATATGCCTGAACGCCAGGGCAGATAAAGGGAATCCGCTGCTGTTGCAGTCGCTCGCGCTGACGCTGTTCCAGGTGCGCCTCGGATATGACGGTCGGCATGCCGGACAGCTCGACGAGACTTGCCTGGATTCGCTTAAGGTCGGGTAGTCCCGCGTGCCATGACATCCGCATGATCAAAAAGGATGCACGGCGGTATTTTGCCTGCACCACAGTAATGGCGGGGCGCAGTGTGGGATGGATTTTGTCCCGTTCGGGCCAAAGGTCGGCAGTGATCTCGAGGCCCAGGGTCTCCCATAGGTAATCAAGCTCTTCGTCCATGGCGCCTCGATATCTACGCGATCATTGATACTTCGATTGTGTTGCCTGGTGCTATCGTTTTCACGGTAGAATCTGCCAACGGTTGACGGCTACCGCTCGCGGCGTTTTGCCCTTCGCGTACAGCGGTTGGCTTCACAGGTCCTTCACGGGTTGGACTAAATTAGGCCAATTTGACTGAATTTCAAAAAAGTCAAAATTGGGGCTTGCGTCACGGCGAGACTTCCCGTATATTTCTTTCTTGCGCAAAGGCACAGCCGAGCGCAGCGATGCAGTCATTGGGATGTCGTCTAATGGCAGGACAGCGGATTCTGGTTCCGTCAATGGGGGTTCGACTCCCTCCATCCCAGCCATTGCATTTGCTACATATGGCCCGTTCGTCTAGCGGTTTAGGACGCCGCCCTCTCAAGGCGGAGATCACCAGTTCGAATCTGGTACGGGCTACCAAAATTGAACGCCCGGGCCTCGTAAGAGACCCGGGTTTTGTGTATTGACCGTATATACGGCGCCTGCCGTGTTTCGCTCGGATCGAGGAGTAGCCATGGATCTGCCCATCAGCTTGCAAGACATCACGTATGCCGAGAACTATCTGGCGCAGGGCGACCTGGCTACGGCGACGCCGCTGCTGGAGCGTCTGGTGGAGCTCGCCGAGGAGTATATCGACGCTGAGTGCAAGACGGAGGAGAAGCGTCAATACTTTAGCTTCGATAGCAAGTTTGAGCGCTTGGCCTATCGCCGCGTGGAGAAGGATCCGCGCGAGCTCGTGCAGGTCGAGGTGCCGTTTGACCGCCTGTACTCTGACATGGCGTTTGCCTACATTCGCCAGCAGGATTATGTAAGCGCTCGTAATGCCCTGATGCAGGCTGTGCGTTGGGACCCCATGAACTGCAACTATCGCTTGGATTTGGCCGAGCTGTTCCGCGCTCTCGAGGACAAGCAGGAATGGGCATCGCTCTCGTTCTCGGTGCTGGAGCGTGCAAGCGATGGCAAGTGCGCCGCCCGCGCTTACGCCAATCTAGGTCAGTACTTCTTGGAGCCCGAGACCGAGAACGTTTCGGCTGCCGTGGGCTGCGCGCGTCTGGCGCTGCGCCTGGCGCCCAACGATGCGCATACGACGCGCCTGCTCAACAAGATCCATACCACCTATCCGGATGCCGCCGATGAGAGCGACGACCACGTGATGGGTGAGCTGGCCCTGCAAGGCGTGCCGACCTCGCCTTCGGCCGAGATTGCCATCTGCCTGATTATGTGCGCGACCGATGCTGCAAGTGACGGCGACAAGCAGGAGGCGACGCGCCTGACGGTGCGTGCTCGCGACTTGGTGGGCGAGGAGGCCTGCGCGGCGATTATCAAACTGGTGCGCGAGAGCGATGCCGAGCTCAATGCCGAGCGCAAGGCAAAGCGCGAGGCTGCGGGCTCAAACGCCGATGGCGCCAAGGAGGCCGGAGATGCCCAGTAAACGCGAGCGCAAGCTCATTTCTAAGAATCGCTCGGCACATCACGAGTACTTTATCGATGAGACGTTTGAGTGCGGTATTGAGCTGAGCGGCACCGAGGTCAAGTCGATTCGCGAGCGCGCCTGTCAGATCACTGACACTTTTGCGCTGATTCGTGGCGGCGAGTGCTGGCTCGTCGGACTGCATATCCACCCTTATAGCCATGGTGGCGTGTGGAATCGCGATCCCGACCGTCGGCGTCGTCTGCTGCTGCACCGCAAGGAGATCGACTTTCTTGACGGCAAACTTCGCAACCGTGGTTATGCGCTGGTTCCGTTGGAGCTCTACTTTAATATCGACGGCCGCGTAAAGCTGCTGCTGGGTCTGGGTCGCGGCAAGAAGCTCTACGACAAGCGCGAGGACATGGCCAAGCGTGATGTCCAACGCGAGATCGACCGCGCCCTTAAGGAACGCAACCGTTAGGCACTCTGCATAAGTTGCGGTGGAATACGGACTGTTTTGCCTGTTTGAGGGGCTATTCAGTCCCTATTTCACCGCAACTGCGGGCGTCTCATCTTTCTTACTGTTCTGACACATATGTCTCAAAGGCGGCGTCCGTTATGGGTGCCGCCTTTTTTTGTGGGTACATACATTCATGAGGTTCCAACCCGAGCTAGGGGAGTGATCGTTATGGACAAAACTGCGTTCTTTACCATGCCGAGCGGTCTGTACGTGGTGAGCGCTGCGGCAGACGGGCTGCGTGCCGGCTGCGTCATCAACACTGCGGTGCAGGTGACGTCCATGCCGCCGCGTATTTCGGTTGCCGTGAACAAGGACAATGTCACCTCGGGCGTCATCGCATCGGCCAAAGCGTTCGCGCTGACCGTGATCGATCAGACGGCCGACATGCTCTACATCGGTAACTTTGGGTTCCGCACCAGCAGCGATTATGACAAGTTTGCCAAATACGAGACCCGCGAGACGGCTCTGGGCATGCCCTATGTGCCCGAGCATGCGGCGGCCCTGTTTAGCTGCCGTTTGATTGATACCGTGGACGTGGGCACGCACCTGCTCTTTATCGGCGAGGTGGAGGATGCCGAGCGCTTGAGCGGCGAGACCCCGCTGACCTATGACTACTATCACAAGGTCTTGAAGGGCAAGACGCCGCCCAAAGCCTCGTCGTATCAAGGCTAGAAATGTTCTAAAAATACTTGCATTATATTATTGAGAATATATACTAATAAGCAAGTACACCAGCAGTCACGTTCGAGAGGAGAACATCATGGCTGAGGAGAAGAAGACGTATAAGTTTGTGTGCACCGTTTGCGGTTACGAGGTTGAGGTCGACACGCCCGAGCTGCCCGAGGATTACGTGTGCCCGGTGTGCGGCGTCGGTCCCGATCAGTTTGAGCTCGTCGAGGAGTAACTCGCAGGCACACGGCGAAAGCCGAACATAGCTCTGTCCAAGGGTTCCGGTCGAATTCTCGGCCGGGACCCTTTTGATTCAAGACTTTAGTCCGCTGGCCGCGCAGCGGCCAGCTTTAAACCACCCGCTACGCGGGTGGAGACAAACGGCTTTACAAAGCCACCCCTCCGACCGATATTGACGATTGTTCAGGCCGTCAAGAATTCGAGTCGAAGGGGTGGTCGCCATGGCCCAGAAGGCCTACAGCCTTTCCCACACGAAGTGGATGTGCAAGTACCACATCGTGTTCACGCCGAAGTATAGGCGCAAAGT
>DBGFJU010000095.1:0-9040 GCA_048529485.1 Collinsella aerofaciens
ACTTTGCGCCTATACTTCGGCGTGAACACGATGTGGTACTTGCACATCCACTTCGTGTGGGAAAGGCTGTAGGCCTTCTGGGCCATGGCGACCACCCCTTCGACTCGAATTCTTGACGGCCTGAACAATCGTCAATATCGGCCGGAGGGGTGGCTTTGTAAAGCCGTTCGTCTCCACCCGCGTAGCGGGTGGTTTAAAGCTGGCCGCTGCGCGGCCAGCAGACTAAAGTCTTGAATGAAAAAAGACCGAGCCCGCGAAGTCGCGGACCCGGTCTTTCCGAGTCAAATGGATGGGAGATTCAACCCGTCCGACCGACTAGGCCTTGGCGGCCTCGGCGTCGGCAGGAGCCTCAGCGGCAGCGGCGCGACCGTACTCGGCCTTGCCCATATCGGACCACTCGGGCTCCTCATCAGGCATGGAGCCAGCCTCCTTGCCGAAGAACTCCTTGAGGCAGTTGACGGCAACGATGAGGCCCAGGACCATCAGCAGGACGGCAAAGACGAGCTGCAGGCCCTTGGTGGCGGCGACGGAGACGGCGGCCGTGGTGGCGGTAGCCGGGATGGTACCGAAGAAACCGTAGGCCTGGACGGCGGTCATGCAGCCCACGGCGCTCTGGACCAGCGAGGTGAAGGTGCAGCAGAGCAGGAAGGCGACGGGCACGTAGAGCATCCAGCCCTTGCGACCGGTGCACTTGCAGAACACGGCGAGGGTGATCATGGTCATGCCGCCGAGCAGCTGGTTGGAAGCACCAAAGAGCGGCCAGATGTTGGCATAGCCACCAAAAGCGAGGGCGAGACCGGGAAGCAGGGTGACGACCGTGGCGAACCAGGGGTTGCCGAGGACCTTCATGTAGCCGGCCTTGGACTCGATGGCCAGGGCGTCGTTGGTCTGGGCAAAGAACTCGGAGAACGAGGTGCGGGCGATGCGGGCGACGGCGTCGAGCGAGGTCAGGGCCAGAGCGGAGACGTTCATGGTCATGAAGACGGTAGCGAGCGTGCCGTCAACACCGAAGGCCTGCATACCGCGGGAGATGCCAGCGGCGAAGATCTGGAACGGGGTGGAAGCGACACCGGCGTTGAGGGCGCCGGTACCGGCGGTGTTCATATCGGAGAACATGATGCCGGCAACGATGATGGCAAGGATGCCGACGAAGGACTCGACGATCATTGCGCCGTAACCGACCTTGACGGCGTCCTGCTCCTTCTCGACCTGCTTGGAAGAGGTGCCGGAAGAAACGAGGCTGTGGAAACCGGAGAGAGCACCGCAAGCGACGGAGACGAACAGGACCGGGAACATCATGCCGGAGGCAGTGGAGAAGCCGGTGAAGACCGGAGCGGTGATAGTGGCCTGACCGTTGACGCCCAGGACGACGATGCCGAGAACAGCGCAGACGATCATGACGATCATCATGATGGAAGTGAGGTAGTCACGCGGGGTCTTGAGCATCTGGATGGGCATAGCGCCAGCAAAGACCAGGTAGACCATGACGACGGCGAACCACTGGAACTTATCCAGGTAGAGCGGGAACTGCATACCGACGGCGAACATGAGAACCATGAGGACCACGCCGGTGACGAACTCGGCAGCGCCGGTGAGGTTGAACTTCTTCTGAGCCCAACCAAAGGCGATAGCGACGAAGGTGAACAGGATGGAGATGGTACCAGCGCAGCCGGCGGCATAGGACTTGGTGAAGTCGATGGCACCGGTAGCAGCACCAGAAGCGTCAACGGCCGGGGTGAACATGAACGTCTTGCAGACCATGTCGGTAAAGGCGGCGATGACGATGATGCAGAACAGCCAGCAGAACAGCAGGAACAGGCGACGGCCGGTCTTGCCGATGTACTTCTCGATGAGCTGAGCGAGCGACTTGCCGTTGTTCTTCATCGAAGCGTACAGGGCACCAAAGTCGTGGACGGCACCAAAGAAGATGCCGCCGACGAGGACCCAGAGCACGACGGGCAGCCAGCCAAAGGCCATGGCGACGATCGTACCCGTGACAGGGCCAGCACCGCAGATCGAGCTGAACTGGTGCGAGAACGCGGTGAAGGCGGAGACGGGCGAGAAGCTGTTGCCGTCCTTCATGCGCTTGGCCGGCGTGAGGGCATCCTTGTCAACGCCCCACTTGTTGGCCAGCCAGCGGCCATAGCCCAGATAGCCGCAGGCGAGCACCGCCGCGGCCACAACCATGAGCAAAACTCCGTTCATTACATTTCCTCCTCTTAAAAGGACTTCCTAGACATAAAAAATGAGGGCCGTCGGTTGCGCTCGACGGCCCTCATCTTCATCAGCCGCCCGTTATCGTACGGGCTAGCTGTATGTGCTAACCCGCATCAGATAATTACTACGCTGATAATGTTTAGCTGATGCGTGAACATGTCTAAGAAATCCTCTTCAATCATGATGCGAACGATCCGTGCGTGTTCACATCCCCCAGTGGTTGAAAAGGAGTATGAAACTTTAGTTACCTAGAGTCAACGCAAATTTGTAATGAATTTTCAACTTTTTTTGGATTTCTCGGTATAAAACGCCACTGACCTCGGACTTTACCCCACGACAGTTTTTGCATGAGAGATGCCCCTGAGAGCCGTGGGAGCCGGGCGGCGCATATGAACTTTCCTGCTCTACAGTCCTGCGCAAGACGGAAAGCACATTAAGTGCTTTCCTTTGCGTGCGGAACTCGCGACAAACTTAATGCCCGGTCCGCTGGGGCCACGCGCCATTTTGTAGATGGCGGCTCGCTTTTCGGAACTGGGCTGATATTTTCTAGATGTAAGGCGCTCTTGGTCCTAATGGGCTTGGGGCGCCTGTCTTTTGAAGGCAGATTTTTCTCGTGTTGGACGAGAAGTTGTGTTGCCTTGCGGGTTCGAATCCCTCCGCTTGCCCACAAGAAAGCGCTCCAGGTTCATAAGGGCCTGGAGCGCTGTGTTCTTAAGGGCTGGGACGGAGGGATTCGAACCCCCAACAGCCGGCACCAAAAACCGGAGTTCTACCGTTGAACTACGTCCCAATGTGTGGTGTTGCCCAAAAACAACTCATTTAGTTTACCTAATCTGCGAGGGCATCGCAAACGCCGTCGAGCAGGCGTACGGCGAGTGTCTGCGCGTCGCTGGCCGTGAAGGTGCCGTTGTAGCGCGTCATGCCCGTGAGCTCAATGCGAATGCGTGCCGGCTTCTGCTGCGCGGCGACATTGGCAGTGCGGATGCGCTGGGCCAGGTTG
Source organism: Collinsella aerofaciens (assembly GCA_048529485.1). GTDB lineage: Bacteria > Actinomycetota > Coriobacteriia > Coriobacteriales > Coriobacteriaceae > Collinsella > Collinsella aerofaciens_CJ. The sequence continues at coordinate 3,218 of DBGFJU010000095.1, forward strand.
TGGCACTCGGCGAGGGCGATCGTGGCGCGCGGCGCTGCATCTGCGGGCAGCTCATCGCTTGCGATCTCGAGCACTAGGTCAACGTCGGTTGGGACCTCGGAGTCGCAGAGCATCATGCCGCTGTTGTCGGTCGTTGCCGTGGCGATATTCCACATGCGCGACGCAACGCTGCGTGCGATGGGGTCCTCGCCGATAACGGCAATCTGGAAGCGCTCGAGCACGTTGGCGGCGCGAGCAAAACCGATACGGGACTCGGCTTCGGTGACCGAGGGCTTGCCCTCCCACACATGGTGCAGGCGGTTGATGTAGGCGTAGGTGTCCTGGAAGGCCATGCCGTCGGCAAACAGGCCGACATTTTCCTGGAACTGCTGCAGGGCGGCCTCGGTATGCGGACCAAAGTAGCCGTCGTCTTCGCCACAGGCAAAGCCCAAAACGTTGAGAGCGCGCTGCAGGGCCTGCACATCGGCGCCATGGAAATTGGGCATGCGCAGATAGAGGGTGCGGTCGCCCAGCTTATACGAAGCGTCTACAAGGGCGCTCCAACAGGGGATATCGACGGCATGACCGGCAGCAAGGCCGCTGTCGAGCCTGAAGGTGCTGACGGCCTGCTCAGTGGTGGCTCCAAAGTACTTGTCGGTGACTTCGGCGGCATCAATCGTGTAGCCGAGCTGCAGGAGACGAGACTGCACGTCCTCGACGGCTGCTCCTTGCATGCCCGTTGTAATAGGTTCCATGAACGAACCCCTTTCGGCGTACCATTCGTACTATTTGAGCGTCTGTCGGATAGACAACGCAAAGGGATGCATAAACATGCACTCAACAGTGTAGCAAGTTGTGCCTAAATACGCTGCTGACAGGTTTTATAACCCCCGTTAGTTAAGACGCTCCACAAAGAAATCTGCCATGGAGAGGAACAGCTCGCGTGCGTGCGGATCAAGCTCAACGTTCTCGATGGCCGCTTTGGCCTTAGCGGTCAGGTCGAGCGCGTAAGTGTGGGCGTAATCGATGGAGCCGGTCTCCTGGAAGATCTCCACGGCGCGTGCGAGCTGCGCGGGATCATCGGTGCCTGAGGAAAGAATCGCCTCGACCTCGTCGTGGTGGCGCTCATCAGAGAGGGCGTGTACGGCGACAAGCGTGCGCTTGCCCTCGGTGATGTCGGTGCGGAAGTCCTTGTTGGCGGCTTCCTTAGTGCCGACAAGGTTGAGCAGGTCGTCCTGAATCTGAAAGGCAAGGCCTGTGTGCAGGCCAAAGGCGCGCAGCGCTTCGATTTGCTCATCGCTGCCGCCGCCGATAATGGCTCCGGCGGCAAGCGGCGTGGCTCCGCTGTAAAACGCGGTCTTGTGCGTCGCCATGTCCAGGTAGTCATCAACCGAGATATCAAAGCGCCCGTCGCGGACCCAACCCAGGTCGAGTGCTTGTCCCTCAATGGTGCGGACGATCATCTCGGTAAGCTCGTGGAGCACACGCAGCTTCACGTCGGACTCCAGCGTAGGGTCGTCGAGAACCGTCTTGGTGACCATGGTGAGCGCCAGGTCGCCACAATTGATGGCAAGGCCCGTGCCCTCGGTAAGGTGCATGCAGGGCTTGCCTCGACGAAGCTGTCCGTTGTCGGCGATGTCGTCGTGGATCAGCGCGCCCGACTGGAAATGCTCGATGGCCGCCGCGGCGCTGCGGGCACTCTCAAAGCTACCGCCCACTGCGGTTGCGGCGAGCATGCAGATAAGCGGGCGGTGGCGCTTGCCGGCGTTGGCCGTAAAAGCCGAGAGCGGCGCGTACAGGTAGCGCTCGATATCGGCAGAGGTCGCCTGTCCGTCAAAGAACGTGGCCAGATAGTCGTTAATCTGGTCAAAGTGCTGGGCTAAAAAGCTGGTAAACGGACTGGACACGGGTTCTCGCATTCTTTCTGAGGTTGCATTGATGCAATATGCAGACAACATATTGCCACATCAGGGCGTTTGGCGCGGCAGTTTTGGCGATTTAGGACAACGGGCGTGCGTTTGATGGAGTGTGCCTAAATCAGCCTAAAATGCTCGAGCGCCGCAACGACACCGTCATGATCGACGGTGTCGGTCACGTAATCGGCCTTATCCTTGAGATAGTCCGGTGCGTTGCCCATCGCAATGCCGACATCGACGGCGTTCATCAGCGAGACGTCATTGCTGGCGTCGCCAATGCCGTATACGGTTCCGTGGTGGGGGTCGAGGGCGTCGAGTACAGACTGGATGCCCCCGCGCTTCGTGCATTCGCGGGGCGAGATTTCGGTTACCTCGAGTTCGAGCTCATTAAAGCACAGCAGCGGCTCAAGTGCCTTATCTTGAGCGATGTGGTTGGCGAGCGATGTAGACATCAAGATCTTGTAGACACTGTAATGTTGCAGCTGCGTGACTGCGTCGCCCAGGGTGCGCGCGTATCCGGGAGCATCGGGCGCATCGGCACTCATGCGCACGACGCCGTTGAGGCCCTCAAAGCGGATGACCTCGCCCGATTGCTCAAGGTAGGGGGCAAGACGCTGCAGCATACTGGGCGTCATCGACAGATCGCGAATTGCGTGTCCGTTGATCTCGGCGTAACCGCCCGCAAGACAGACGATGCCGGTCCAAGGCAGCTCAAGAAGTTTGGGGTGGATGCAGCTGAGGGTACGTCCCGTGCAGATAAAGGCCATGTTGCCGTTGGCGACAAACACGCGGATTGCCTGCGAAACCGCCTCGTTGGGATAGGGGGAGAGGTCCCGCTCGTCTTCGGGAAGGTCTTGGGCGAGCCTGGGGTCTTGCCAGGCGAGCGTTCCGTCGATATCGAAGAAGCAAATATCGCCGCGCTTATGGGCTGCGATGGCGGCAGGGGAGGCCGAGGTGGTGGGCACAAATTCCGGCTCGAGGCCCATGATCTGGTCAAAATGCTCTTTAACGCGGGGAACGGAGATGCCGATGACCACCTGGGCGGTCTTGCCCGTAATGATGAGGCCCTTGGCGCCCACCGCGACAAACGACGCGTTATCTGCAACGATGGAAGGGTCTGCGACCTCGACGCGCAGGCGCGTGGCGCAGTTGGTTGCGCCCACGATATTGCCAACGCCACCTAAAAGCTGAATTACCCGCTCAGCGAGGACGTGATCTTGATCGGATCGACTATCGACCTCGTCATTGGGGGATTGCTCTTTGGCAAAGTCGCTTCCCGTTAAACAATCGATTGCCGCGCGATTGGCAACATGATCCTCGCGGCCCGGTGTCTTAAGGTCATAGACCAAGATGAGTGCTCGAAAACTAACAAAAAAGATGAGGCTAAAGGCAAGGCCGATACCGAGCGCCAAAAGATAGGCACCGGCATGCGTGCGCATGAGCGGAATAAAGTTGAAGGCTGCCATCTCCATCAGGCCGCCCGAGAAGATGCCGACGATGCCAAAGAGATTCATGGTTGTGGCAAGGCAAGACGATAAGACGGCGTAGAGCAAAAAGAGCCCGGGGTGGGTGAACATAAAGAGAAACTCGAGTGGCTCGGTAACGCCGCAAACCACCGAGGCGATGATGGCGGGAGCAAGGATGACCCTGAGGCCGGCGCGGCGCTCGGGTTTTGCGGTGGAGTAGAACGCAGCTGCGATGGCAGGAAGGCCAAAGAGCTTGACCCAGCCGGTGGCGGTAAAACCGGCCCACGGCGCAAGTTCATTAAGGGGGCGCGTGCTATGGGAGAGGATGGGGAGCAAACTGCTCCACGTGGCGTAGATGCCGTCGTTAATGACCAGGTTGTCGTAGTAGATCGGCATGTAGAGCAGGTGGTGCAGGCCAAAGGGCTCGAGTGCTCGTTCTAAAAAGACAAAGATGCCCACGCCAAAGGGACCGATGCCTGCAAGCGCGTGACGCAGCGTATCAGTTACATCGTATACGTAGGGCACGATGGCGGCCGAGATAGCGGCAAGGGCAAACACGGCAAAAAAGCTGATGAGGTAGACCAGCGAGGAGCCCGAGAAGGTGCCGAGCCAATCGGGAATTTTGGCATCGTAGAAGCGGTCATGGATGGCGACGACGGTTGCCGATACCGCCAGCGGGCCGATAATGCCGGTGTCGAGCGTCTTGATGCCGTCGATGACGGTGATACCGCTGGCGGAGGTCAAAGATGACGGGTACTCAAGTCCAAGGTTGTCTCCGCTCAGCTTAATGATCTCGCTCAAAAAGAAGCAGTAGGCAAAATAGGCGACGAGAGCCTCGAGGCAGCAACGAGCCGGTTGTTTTTGGGCAAGACCGATGGGCAGCGCTACGGCAAAAAGGAGCGGGAGGCGTTTAAAGACCGTCCACGAGCCGCGCTGGATGATAGCCCAGAAAACGTACCAAGGGGTTCCGTATACGGCGAGATCGCCGACGATGTCCGCAGTCGTTGCGAGAGCGGAGACGCCGACCATGAGGCCTGATATAGAAAACAGCATGGCGGGCGCGAACATTGCCCCGCCAGAGCGTTGGATTTTTTGCAGCATGTTCTGCCTTCCGAATATCGAGGCGCGTTGCGCGTGGGGAAACGTTTAAACAATGGATTCATTGTAGAGGACCAGACGAGTGTCGTACCGGCAGTTTTGAGCGAAACCGATTTGGGCATGACAGAAACCGTCAACGGCTAAATCCTGTCGCTTCACCGATATTCGGTTTAAACAACTTTAAGAAATGCTATCGTGCCTAGCCGGAAATGAATAATGTAGAGGTGAAACAATGCCAAAAGCGATATACGAAGGAATCTACCGAGAAATACGCTCGCGCATCATTAATGGGACCTATGCGTTTCAGGAGATGCTGCCAACCGAAGCCGAGCTGACCGCGGAATTTGGCTGCACGCGCAATACCGTCCGCCGCGCTTTGAGCATGCTGGCCGACGGGATGTTTGTGCAGCCCATACACGGCAAGGGCGTGCGCGTTATTTGGCTTAAGGGCGAAACCGACATGTTGGGCGCACTCGAAGAGGTTGAGTCGTTTGGCGAGTTTGCAAAGCGCAACAATGCCGTTGCATCGACGGACGTTAAGTCTTTCGAACATCTGGTTTGCACCGAGCAACTCTCTCGTCACCTGGGCTTTAAGGTGGGCGAGGAGTTGATTCGCGTAGTGCGTGTCCGAAGCCTCAACGGCAACGCGCGCCAAGTGGACCATGGCTATTTTTTGGCGTCGATCGCCAAGGGCCTGACTCCCGAGATCGCGGCAGATTCTATTTACGGCTATCTGGAGCACAAGCGCGGTGTCAAAGTGATGGCGAGCCGTCGTACGGTGAGTGTCGAGCTCGCCAACGATGAGGACTGCAGCTATCTTGACCTCGGCAAATACAACTGCGTTGCCGTCATGGAGAGTCAGTCGTACACCTCGGATGGCATCTTGTTTGAGGTGACGCACACTCGCACACACCCCGAGATCTTCCATTACCGCGTCAATTCCAAGCGATAGCCGGCTAGCTCGCAGCCTGACGAGACTCATGGCCTCAAAGAGAAAACGCCCGGTCAAACCGACGGTACATCGGCTTGACCGGGCGTTTTCTCTGCATTAGATAACAAATAATTGTTTATACAAAACTTGTCAAGTATCAAGTTGAAATTACCGTTCACCGAAGTTTTTCTACCGCTCTAGTAATACTTGTTCAAACAACTAGCCAAATAGCGTATCGTTCAAATCAGCAAAAGGGGCAAAGTCCCCGAGCCAATCTCCGAAGGCGGCGGCAAAGGGTGCCGCCACGGTGTGAAAGGGTGGATTGTAATGAAGAACGAAATGAGCAGAAGGCAGTTCCTGGGCTTTGCTGGTTCCGCGGCTGCAGTTCTTGGTCTGGGTCTCTTCGTACTTACTATCTGTTGCTCAGAATCAT
>DBGFJU010000096.1:0-7841 GCA_048529485.1 Collinsella aerofaciens
AGCTATTTGACAACTAATGGGTTGCCTATTCATCAAGACGGAAATACAGTATGGGATTCTCCGAGACTAACATAAAGAGTTACAGACGTTTCTATAACTTTTTTCCGGATTTAGGAATTGGGCAGGCAGTGCCTGCCTGAAATTAATAACGCTCGAAGAAGGCAAGCGCGTTGTCGCTGCAGAGCTTTTGCATCACGGTCTTGCCAAAATGCTTGGAAAGCATGTTCTGGAACTCGGGCATCTTGCTGGCATCGGAGAGGAAAGCGGGCACCGTGGCGCCGTCCCAGTCGCCACCGAGCGCGATGACGTCCTCGCCGCCCAGGTCGAGCCAGTGCTCGATATGTGCCGCCAGCTGGTCGAAGGTGACGTCCGCGGCGGTCTTGTCGGTTGCGTCGTTGGAAAGGAACTCGCTGCAGTAGTTGAGGCCGACGATACCGCCCATGTCGCGAATGGTGCGGAACTGGTCGTCGGTGAGGTTGCGCTTGACGCCGCAGACCGCACGGGAGTTGGAGTGGCTGGCGACGAAGGGACGCGTGGCGTGGGCGACAACCTCGTCAAAGCACTCATCGTTGAGGTGGGAGACGTCGAGTACCATGCCGGCGTGCTCCATCTGCGTAAGCGCCTCGATGCCGGCGGCGGTGAGGCCGGCGTGGGTATCGTGTCCGCTCGCGAGCGGCCCCTGCGCGTTCCAGCTGAGTGATGACATGAGTACGCCCAAGCTCTTGAGCACCTCGATCAACGCGGGGTCCTCGGCAAAGAACGTGGCGTTTTCGATGGTGTGGATGCAAGCGACCTTGCCGTCTTTGAGCGCAGGGCGAATGTCAGCGGCGCTGCGCACGTTGACCATGCGGTCGTGGTTGAGCATGGCCTGGCCGCTCATATGCGCCATGATTTGCGCCTGGAAGCGCGCGGCGTGGGCGGTGGGAATCTCGTCGGGGACAAACGTGGCGAAGCACTGTGCCCACGGCGTGTTGCCGATCTTTGCGAGCGAGATGGCGCAGGCGTTGCCCTCGATGAGGTCGAAATCTTGTGGATGCGTTTCGTCGCCGGGGAAATAGCCGTCGGTGCCGGCGGTAAAGCGCAGGTCGAGATCGAGCGTGGCCCAGCCGATGCGGTCGGCGGTGTCGCAGTGTAGGTCAAATATGGGGTATGCCATGGTTCCTCCGGTTGCAGCGTTTCTTTGCAAACTGTCATTGAATTGTATGACTAGGGTATAGTTAGCGCCATATGTTCATGGCGGCCCGCGTTGTGTGCCGCCCTTATCACGGAGGTTACCATGTCCAACCAGGGCAAGAAGGTCAAGACTCATTATCGCGGCACGCTCGACGACGGCACGCAGTTCGATAGCTCCTACGATCGCGGCGAGCCGCTGGAGTTCACCTGTGGCGCCGGCCAGATGATCAAGGGCTTCGACGCCGCTGTTGTCGACATGCAGGTGGGCGAGAAGAAGACCGTGCACATCCCGGCTGCCGATGCCTACGGCGAGCACAATCCCGAGATGGTTATTACCTTCCCGGCCGAACAGGTTCCCAACATCGAGCAGATCGAGAAGGGCATGAAGCTTTTCCTGTCCACGCCGAGCGGTATGCCCGTCCCCGCCGTGGTCATCGACGTTACGCCCGAGGCCGTGACGCTCGACGCCAACCACGAGCTGGCCGGCAAGGACCTCAACTTCGATATCGAGCTCGTCGAGGTCGAGGGTTAGAGTATGCCCGAGCGCTTGGTTTCGACGACATGCTTGGGAAATCTCAACGATCCGTCCTATGAACTCCTGCTCCGCCGGAATTTGGGCGGCGTCTTTGAAGTTGACGAGCTACTGCTCGATTGGGACCAGGCTGACACGCGCGCGTTTGTGGGTGTGACGGAGCTGGGGCGCACGGTCGATGTTCGGCTGGATGCTGCCGACGGCGGTCGTCTTACCGACGGCGACGTGCTCGCCATCGACCGTTCGGGCATGGTGCCCGTGGCGGTTGTCGTGCGCCTGCGCAGTGCCGAGGTTTATTTGGTCGAAGTCGACCGCATGGACCCGATTGCGCTCGCGCATGCGTGCTGGGAGATCGGCAATATGCACGCGCCGCTTTTCCGAGGCGATTCGGACGAGTATACCGTGCGCATGTATACGCCGGTGCAGCCTGTTTTGGGCCGCATGCTCCGGGGCGCCGAGGGCGTTCGGCTCTCGGTGGTTACCCGTGAACTCGATGCGGACCGGCGCTTTGCGTCGAGTGCGGCGGATGCCGTTGTGAGTATGGCTCCCGACTTTACGATCGTAAAAAAGGCGCGCGGTTAACGTGCGTATGAGTAAGACGGACTTTGAGAGGCAGCTATTCAAAGTCCGTCTTACTGTTGATGAGGTGCTTTGGGGGGAAAGCATATGGGTCTTGAGGGAATCAAGCTGATTGCATGCGATTTGGACGGCACGTTGCTGCATCCGGGGGAGCGCGAGCCGCGTTCCGAGGCCTTTGAGCTCATCGATGAACTGCATCGTCGCGGTATCGTGTTTATGCCGGCGAGCGGTCGTCAATATGCGAGCTTGCGCTATCTGTTTACCCCGGTGGCCGATGAGCTCGCCTATGTATGCGAGAACGGAGCCCTGGTGATGAGCGAGGGGCGTGCCGTTGTCAAGCGCTCCATGGAGCGTAGCCTTGCTATGGATATCGCGAATGCCGTGGTTGCGTATCCCCATGCCGACGTGACCCTTTCGTGTGAGGGACACCTCTACACCATGAGCGGCAACGATGCGTTCGTCGACCATTTGCGCTATGAGGTCCACTGCGATGTGGCGGTGGTCGACCGCCCCGAGGACATCGACGAGGACGTCATTAAGATTGCCTTCCAGACGCCCGAGGTGAATCAGCCGGCGGCGCTGGAGTATTTCGAGCGCCTCTTTAGCGACCGTGTCGACGTGATGACGTCGGGAACCGAATGGACGGACTTTATCGGCTTTGATTCGGGTAAGGGTTCCGCGCTTGCCGATTACGGTCGTGCCTTGGGTATTTCGCCCGATGAGATGATGGCGTTTGGCGATAACGAAAACGACCGCGACATGCTCAACGTCGTGGGCCATCCCTATCTGATGGAGAGCTGCAACCCCACCATGCGCGACATCAACGACCGCGTCCGTTACGTGCGCACGGTCGAAGAGGAATTGCATCGCCTGCTTGCTGAGTAGGCATGTCCCGAACATCTACCGGCAGTCGGGGCAGAGACCCTCGAAGATGGTGTAGTGCGACGTGACGTGCCAGCCGATTTGCTCGGACGCCTTGGCGTCGAGCTGGGCATCGAAGGGGAGCGGTACGTCGATGACGCGGCTGCACGAGGTGCAGATGATATGTGCGTGCGGCTCGATGGTGCGATCGAAACGACTTCCGCCCGGCGTCTTGATGGAGAGAATCTCGCCGGCGTCGGCCAAGAGATTGAGGTTGCGGTAGACCGTACCGCGGCTGATTTTGTCATCCTGCGCGCGCACGACGTTGTAGATTTCGTCGGCGGTGGGATGGTTATAGCTTTGGCGCACGGCGTCAAGAACCAGCTTTCGCTGCCTGGTATTCCTTCTTTGCACCGCCATGCGCCTCGCCTCTTTTCTGTCAACGGTCGTAGGTAAATGATACCGTATTTAGCACACAATACTAATAACGAGGCGTGAAACCGTCTTCATTGGCAAGTGGGGCTCGGGCCTGGGCGTCTACGAGGCGAAAACGTGTTCCCATGCGCTCGTAGGAGGCATGAAGCGCCTCGAGATGAGATAGGACGTTTGCCGGAGCTCCCTGTATCTCCATCTCGACTGAGCCGTCTTCCATATTACGCACCCAGCCGGTGAGGGAGCGTGCCTGCGCGAGGTTGGTGTTGGTAAAGCGAAAGCCAACGCCTTGGACTTGCCCCGCCCAGCGCAGGAAATAGCGCAGGGGAGTGTCTTGAGTGGCCTCGTCGCTTGCGAGCACAGTAAGCCTGCGGCGCAGCTCGAGCTCGACGTTTGATGGTTTTTGAGGCTCTCGACTGCCGCCGGTGACGCTGGAGAAGAACGTATCGAAGAGGCCCATAGCTATGCCTGCTTGCCTGCGTCGGCCGGGAAGGTTATGCCGGCCTGCTGGCGCACGGCATCCATGATGCGCAGCGAGACGAGTGTGACATCGCGGTAGTGGCCAAGCTCATGGCGTCCCGCCGGGGTCTCCCAAATCTCTTCCTTAACGTTATCGATGCCGCCGATGGCGGTGATAAAGTCTGTGAGTTCGTATTCCATAGTGTTGCTCGATTTGGGCAGGTCGAGCACGCGGCCGTTGTCGCCCTGTTCGCGCGGTGCCTCGGTCGCCGAGCCGCGTACGACGTCGCCGCGATAGTCGATGCGGACGTTGCGGGGCGTGGACAGATGGTCGATCTGGATAGTGCCACGCTCGCCTTCGATTTGCGAGGGCAGCAGGTCATTCGTAATTTTGGAGTGCGCGAGCTCGACGGAGATCCGGCCACCGCCGTAGCTGGCGAGGATGGAACCGCAGCCGTCGATGGGGCCGTGCGTGAGCTGTCTCGTGGTGGGGTCGAGTAGAGTAGTCATGCTCGTAAGGCCGGAGGGCATGCCGAAAATCTCGACCATGGGCTCGACGGTGTAGACGCCAATGTCCATGAGGGAACCCGACGCCATATTGCAGTCGAAGATATTGGTGGCGCGTCCCGCGAGAATCTCGTTGTAGCGCGAGGAATATTTGCCAAAGCGCAATGAGGCGCGGCGGATGGGGGCGATCTCGCCCAGGGCGTCCTCGATGGCGTGGAAAGCGGGGTCGTGGAGGGGACGCATGGCCTCGAGGGCCACGACACCTGCTACCTCGGCAGCGCGGAAGACTTCCAGCGCCTGCACTTCGGTGGCGCAGAAGGGCTTCTCGACGATGACATGCTTGCCACCGGCGATGCAGGCAAGGGCCTGCTCGTAGTGAAGTGCGTTAGGGCTGCCGATATAGACGGCGTCGACGTCGACGGCTGCCGCAAGCTCGTCAAGTGCGGTGAAGTTACGCTCGCCGCCGTGTTCGGCGGTAAAGGCGGCGCCGCGCTCGGCATCGCGCGAGAGCGTGCCCACAAACGCGGCTTGGTCGTTGGCGTTGACGACCTGGATAAAGTCGTCGGTAATCATGGATGTGCCGATGGTCGCGATGCGCAGCATACGTCCCCCTTGCGTTGTTTGGTCTACAGGATGAGTGTAGCGCGTGGGGATATAAAGCTGCGCGAAAACGCTATTACAGGTCGCTCTCGTTAAAGCCGGTGTCGATATCGAGGTTGCTGCCGTCGGCCGCCGTGGTGGCGAGCTCATCGCAGCGCTCGTTGAGCTCGTGGCCGGCATGCCCCTTAACCCAGATGAACTCCACCTTATGCTTGCTTTTGGCGGCAAGCAGGCGCTCCCACAGGTCGCGGTTCTTGACGGGCTGCTTGTTGGCAGTTTTCCACCCGCGCTTTTTCCAGCCGTCGATCCAGTGTTTATTGAAAGCGTTGACGACGTACTGCGAATCGGAATGGACCTCGACCTCGCAGGGGCGGTTGAGCGCCTCGAGCGCCACGATGACCGCCATGAGTTCCATGCGGTTGTTGGTGGTCTTGGCGTAGCCGCGTGAAAGCTCGGAGGTGAAGGTCTTGCCGGCGGGGTTGGTGTATTTGAGTACGGCGCCGTAGCCGCCGCGTCCTGGATTTGATCAGGCCGAGCCGTCGGTATAGATGATGACCTTCACGGGCTTCCTTTCGTTGGGTACGTTTCGTGTGAGTGACCATTGTAGCGCCATGCCCGCCGGGGGCTAGCAATCTACGATTTCTACCCCGTCTTCCGACGGTTAGTTGGCATGGATGATGCGGTTGAGCTCGTCGAGGTATTGCTGCAAGAGGGAAGAGGGCTTGCGCTCGTTGTGCATGATATAGCCTACGTGCATCGTTGGGGCGTCTGCTAACGGGATCGATGCCATACCCCATTGCATTTCATTGGAGAGGACACCGGTCGACAGGGTGTAACCGTTCGACGTGATAAGTAAGTTAGTAAGTGTTCCGCGGTCCGAGATTCGTATGTTGCGGTCGCAAGGGATATAGCTAAAAGGTTCCTCGGCGTAATAGAAGGAGTTCGAGGTGCCTTGCTCAAAGCTGTAGCGCGTATAGGGTGTAAGGTCGGCAAGGGACAGCTGAGGGCGGCGTGCGAGCGGGTGGCGCTCGCTAACGAAGACGTGGACCGTCGCGTCGAAGAGGGAATGGAAGCTTGCGCGGGCATCGGCGAAGGCCTTCTGCAGAACGCGGGCGTTAAAGTCATCCAGATACAGAATGCCGATATCGCTGCGAAATGCGCGGACGTCATCGATGATCTGCGATGTGGTGGTCTCGCGCATGATGAACTCGAACTTGCTGTCGCGGCAGCGCTCGACCACGTTGACAAAGGCCTCGACCGAAAAGGCGTAGTGCTGGGCGGAAATGGCGAGGCGGGCTTGCGGGGTGCCGCCGTCCTCGTAGCGCGCCTCGAGCATGTCGGCCTGCTCTACGACCTGGCGCGCATAGCCCAAAAGCTCGGTGCCGTCGTTGGTGAGCGTGACGCCGCGGCTGGAGCGCGTAAAGATCTCCAGGTGGAGCTCCTGTTCCAGGCTTTTGACGGCGTTTGAGATGTTGGACTGAGCGGTATAGAGGCGTTGAGCTGCGGCATTGATTGAGCCGGACTCTGCTACGGCGATCAGGAAACGAAGCTGCTGGAGGGTCATCGGCGCCGTCCTTTCGAGCGTTATCTATAAAACCGATAACAGTTTAGCGCTTTTAAGTGATTGACCGAGCGAAACAATGCTCGTACTATTCAAAACACACAAAGGCGGTAGGTAATTAAACCGACCACGGAACCGGGATGCGAAAGGAGGCCCGCATATGAATTGCTTACCAAGACGAATGCCGGGCTCCTGTTTGCGCCCGTCGGCGTGATCAGGAGACAGCGACTTACTTCTCTCTAATTAATTTACTTTTGTTCGATCAAGGAGATCATCATGAGCCAGTTCATCAACAACCCCGAGCACACCTTTGGTTTCGATACCCTGCAGCTTCACGTTGGCCAGGAGAGCGCCGATCCCGCATCCGACTCCCGCGCCGTGCCTATCTACCAGACCACGAGCTATGTGTTCCGCAACTCCCAGCACGCCGCCGACCGCTTTGGTCTTGCCGACGCCGGTAACATCTACGGCCGTCTGACCAACTCCACCCAGGGCGTCTTCGAGGACCGTATCGCCGCGCTCGAGGGTGGTGTGGCAGGTCTTGCCGTTGCCTCCGGTGCTGCTGCCATCACCTATACCCTGCAGGCTCTTGCCCAGGCCGGTGACCACGTGGTGGCTCAGAAGACCATCTACGGCGGTTCCTACAACCTGCTGGAGCACACGCTCTCCCAGTTTGGCGTCGAGACCACCTTCGTCGATGCCCACAACCTGGACGAGGTCGAGGGCGCCATCAAGGACAACACCACGGTCATCTACCTCGAGACGCTCGGCAACCCCAATTCTGACATCCCCAATATCGACGCCATCTCCGAGATCGCCAAGAAGCACGGTTTACCGGTTGTCGTCGACAACACCTTCGGCACCCCGTATCTGTTCCGTCCGCTGGAGCATGGTGCCAACATCGTCGTCCACTCCGCAACCAAGTTTATCGGCGGCCACGGCACCTCGCTGGGCGGTGTGATCGTCGACGGCGGTAACTTCGATTGGAAGGCGAGCGGCAAGTATGAGCAGATCGCCGAGCCCAACCCCTCCTACCATGGCGTCTCGTTTGCCGAGGCTGCCGGTCCCGCCGCCTTCGCAACCTATGTCCGCGCCATCCTGCTGCGTGACGAGGGCGCCTGCATCAGCCCGTTCAAC
>DBGFJU010000097.1:0-20526 GCA_048529485.1 Collinsella aerofaciens
GTTTCTGGTTGATGTTGGACTCGACTAGCTGACGCTCGATCGTGCCTCGGCGACGCTTTCCGGTGGCGAGGCACAGCGTATTCGACTGGCAACGCAGATCGGCGCGGGTCTCATGGGCGTGCTCTATATTCTGGATGAGCCCTCGATCGGTCTTCATCAGCGTGACAACGAGCGCCTGATCAAGACGCTCGAGCGCCTGCGCGATATCGGCAATACCGTTATCGTCGTCGAACACGACGAGGATACAATCCGTGCCGCCGACTACGTGATCGACATGGGGCCCGGCGCCGGCGTCAACGGCGGACACGTAGTCGCGGCGGGAACGCCTGCCGATATCATGGCGTGTCCTGAGTCGATGACGGGCGCTTATCTGACCGGCAAACGAATGATCCGGGTGCCTGATGAACGGCGCAAACCCGGTCGCGGCTGCCTTAAAATTACGGGCGCTCGAGCCAACAACCTCAAAAACGTTACTGCCAAGATCGAGTTTGGTACGCTTACGGTTGTTACCGGCGTGTCGGGATCGGGCAAGAGCTCCCTAGTTACCGACACCATTGCGCCTGCCCTTACGAATGCCATTCACCGCTCGACGCGCCCTGTGGGTCCGTATAAGAAAATCGAGGGCATCGAGTGTATCGATAAGGTTATCGATATCGACCAGTCGCCGATTGGCCGCACGCCGCGTTCCAACCCTGCTACCTATATCGGCCTGTGGGATGATCTTCGCGCACTGTTTGCGAGTACGCCGGAGTCGAAGGCGCGCGGCTACTCGCCAGGTCGTTTCTCCTTTAATGTGAGTGGCGGGCGCTGTGAGGCGTGCAAGGGCGACGGACAGATCAAGATCGAGATGCACTTCCTTCCCGATATCTACGTTCCCTGCGAAGTTTGCGGCGGTAAACGCTACAACCGCGAGACACTCGAGGTCACCTATCGTGGCAAGACCATCTCGGACGTGCTCGACATGAGCGTTACCGAGGCGCTGGCCTTCTTTGGGAATATCCCGCAGATTAAGCGCAAGCTCCAGACGCTGTACGATGTAGGCTTGGGCTACGTGAGCCTGGGCCAGCCCGCCACGACGCTTTCGGGCGGCGAGGCGCAGCGTGTAAAGCTCGCCAAGGAGCTTCATCGACGCCAGACGGGCAAGACGTTCTATATTTTGGACGAGCCGACGACCGGCCTTCATTTTGAGGACGTCCGCCAGCTGCTCGATGTACTGCAGCGCTTGGTCGATGCGGGCAACACGGTGCTGGTGATTGAACACAACCTTGATGTCATCAAGGTTGCCGACCGCCTGATCGATATGGGTCCCGAGGGCGGTAACGGCGGCGGAACCGTCGTGGTTTCGGGTACACCGGAGCAGGTTGCGGACTGTCCGCAGAGTTATACGGGCAAGTTTTTGGCGCCGTTGCTCAGGCGTGACCGGGAGCGCCAGGTTCAACTTGATGCTCAATAAATAGGCGATTCAGTTTATGGGCGCCATCGACTCCTTGTGATTCGATGGCGCTTGCTGTGCCGAAGTGACGTATGCAGCCGAATTGGACATATACTTAATCCTTGCGTCCGAATGCGAGGGAAAGGATATGTCATGGCAAAGGCTGTAAAGACGCCAAAAACCAATGCGATGCGCGAGCTGGAAAGCGCCGGCATTTCCTATGTTCTACATACGTACGAAGACGATGGCGATGAGTCGGTGGGCCTGGGGGTCGCGATTTCGGAGCAGCTTGGCGAGGAGCCCGGTCAAGGATTTAAGACTTTGGTCTGTGTGACACCGTCCAACGACTATGTCGTGTGCTGCATCCCTGTTGCCGACGAGCTCGATCTAAAGTCCGCCGCGCGTGCCGCGGGGGAGAAGTCCTTGGCCATGATGCATGTGAAGGATTTGCTTGCGGCGACTGGCTACGTTCGCGGCGGCTGCAGCCCGGTCGGTATGAAAAAACGCTACCGGACGCTCATTGATGAGACATGTGTCCTTTGGGATACCATTTTTATTTCGGGAGGCAAGCGTGGTTATCAGCTCGAGCTTGCACCCGATGATTTAATTGCATTTTGCGGGGCGACGGTTGCCGCGATTACGAGAGAGGACTGAGCGATGCCGCAGGAAGAATTGAAGCGCGGAGCTCATTTTGCAAAAGAATCTGCGCCTCAGACACCCTCATCCGAAGCTTCTTCGTCGCGAGATGACACTGACGACATGGGCTCGTCGGACTACTCCACGGTTGGTCGTTCCGCCGGGCTTATGACCATCCTGACTATCGTGTCTCGCGTCACCGGTTTTATCCGCACGTGGGCAATGGCGGCCGCTATCGGCATGTCGCTACTCTCGTCCTCCTATCAGGTCGCCAACAACCTGCCCAATATGCTCTACGAACTCGTGATGGGCGGCATGCTCGTGACGGCGTTTTTGCCCGTGTACATGGGCGTGAGGCGTGAGCAGGGTCGCGAGGCCTCAAACGAGTACGTGGGCAACCTGCTCGGCATTCTGCTTTTGGTGCTGGGTGGCATTTCGTTGCTGGGGACCGTGTTCGCCCCGGGCTTTATCTGGACGCAATCGTTCCTTTCGGGTGACGGCGGCAGCATGGATACCGCTGCGTTCATGTTCCGTTTCTTTGCCATCCAGATTCTGTTTTATGGTTTGGGCTCGGTGTTCTCGGGCGTTCTCAACGCACACCGCGACTACTTCTGGTCGACGTTTGCTCCGGTCCTCAACAATGTGATCGTCATTGCGAGCTTTATGGGTTTTGCGCCCGTGTCCGCACAGTTTGGCGAACGTGCCGGCATCATCTTGATTGCGGCCGGTACGACCCTCGGTGTCTTTGTTCAGATGGCATGTCAGATCCCCGCGCTTGGCAAGCACGGCGTGCATCCCCATATCCATATCGACTTTAAGGACCCCGCACTGCGGCAGACGATTGCGCTCGGTATCCCGACGCTGCTCGCCACGGTGTGCATGTTTGTCTCGACTTCTATCACCAACGCTGCCGCGCTGGTGGTCCAGCCCGAGACTGGTCCTTCCGTCATCGCCTATGCGCGCCTGTGGTACACGCTGCCCTACGCGCTGATTGCCGCCTCGCTTTCGACGGCGCTCTATACCGAGCTCTCTCACGACGCGCAGGAGAAGGATTACGACAGCGTTCGCACGGGCATTTCGCGTGGCGTCGCCCAGATGCTGTTCTTCCTGATTCCGTTCGCGCTGTACCTGATTGTCTTCGCGCGTCCGCTCAACATGATCTACTGTGCTGGCAAGTTCGATGAATCCGGCGTGACGCTGGTGTCCGAGTACCTTGTCTACCTGGCGCTCTCGCTGCCGCTCTACGGCGTGGTCGTGTTGATGCAGAAGAGCTTCTCTGCCTTGCTCGACATGAAGCCCTATAGCCGCTATTGCCTGTATTCTGCCATCGGCCAGGCCGGCTCGGTTCTGCTGTTTGGCGTTGTGCTGGGCTTCGGCATGCCGGCAATCGCGCTTTCGTATGTCGTCGACTACGTGATCTTGGTCGGTTGTTCGCTGTGGTGGCTGCGTCGTCGTCTGCGTGGCCTTCAGGTCAAATCTATCCTACATGGCGGTTTCTTTGGCCTTTTGCTCGGTGGCCTGGGTGCTGCCGCAGGCGCCGGCGTCATGTGGGCGCTTGAGCACTTTGTCGGGGCGCTTGGCGGTTCGATTCTGATTACTCTTGGCTATGTTTGCGTTGCGGGTGTCGTCTCGCTTGCTGTTACCTTTGGCCTTGCCGTCGTCCTTAAGACGCCCGAGGTCTCGGCGCTGCTTCGTCGCAAGTAGGTGCGCGTGGCCGGTCACGACAACATTCCAACGCTTGCCGAGCAGGTTTCGCGCGTTCCCACACAGCCCGGATGCTACCTTTGGAAGGATGCCAAGGGCGATGTCATCTACGTGGGCAAGGCGAAAAACCTACGCGCCCGCATGCGTCAATACGTGACACTGCAGGATGAGCGTCAAAAGATTCCGCTGATGATGCAGCTGGTGGCGAGCTTTGACTATATCGTGGTGGAGACCGAGCATGAGGCGTTGGTGCTCGAGCGCAATTTGATTGGTCAGTACCATCCGTACTTTAACGTCGACCTCAAGGATGACAAGAGCTACCCCTTTATCGCCATTACAAAGGGCGACCTGTATCCCGCTATCAAATATACGCGTGAGCGTCATAAGCCGGGAACGCGCTATTTTGGACCCTATACCGATAGCCGTGCGGCACGTGAGACGATAGATACGCTGCGCAAGGTTATTCCCATCTGCTCCGCATCCTGTGCGGAGTGGCGTCGTTGTCGCCGTATCGTTGAGTCCCACAAGGGCGAGGAAGACATCGTCAATATGATTTGCGCGCAAAACGGGCGTCCCTGCTTTGACTACCATGTCGGGCGCGGCCCGGGTGCGTGTGTCGGCGCGATTTCCCCGGCAGACTATGCCAAGAACGTCAAGCGTGTCGAGCGCTTTTTGTCGGGCCATCGCAAGGATGTCGTCGATGAGCTGACCTCCGAGATGACGGATGCCGCCGAGGCGCTCGACTTTGAGCGCGCGGCACGCGTCAAACGTCGTTTGGAGGTCATCAGGGGTCTGGACGATCGTCAGCAAGTCGTTTTTCCCTCCAGTGTCGATATCGATGTCATCGGGTTCTATCGCGAGGAGACCATCTCCGCCGCTTGCGTCTTCGTCGTTCGCGAGGGCCGAACAGTTCGCACCTGCGAGTTCATTCTCGACAAGGGTCTTGATGTTGACGAGGAAGAGCTCCAGTCGGGCTTTCTTAAGCGCTATTACGACGAGACGGCTGATATTCCAGCTGAGGTCAACCTTTCCGTCGAGCTTGAGGATGCGGAGGCGCTGGGGGAATGGCTTGCGGGCAAGCGCGAGCGTTCCTGCCATCTCCATAGGCCGCAGCGTGGCGAAAAGCACCGTTTGCTCGATATGGCATCCAAAAATGCGCGCCATGCCCTCATGCGCTACATGATGCGAACGGGGTACGCTGACGACCGCACCAATCAGGCGCTCCTGGAGCTCGAAAGCGCGCTGGCGCTGCCAGCGCCGCCGATGCGTATCGAGTGCTTCGATATCTCGACGCTGCACGGAACCTTTACCGTCGCCTCGATGGTGGTGTTTACCAACGGACGCGCCGACAAGAGCCAGTACCGTCGTTTTAAAATTCAGGCCGAATTGGACGAGGCAAACGACTTCGTGTCGATGTCCGAGGTTTTGGGACGACGCTATGCTCCCGAGCGCATGGCCGACGAGCGCTTTGGATCGCGCCCCGATTTGCTCGTTGTCGATGGCGGTAAGCCGCAATTGACCGCTGCGATCAAGCAACTTGAGGCTCTTGGGCTCGATATACCAGTTTGTGGCTTGGCAAAGGCCGATGAGGAGGTTTTCGTGCCTTGGGACGAGACTCCAGTCGTGCTTCCGACCGGGTCCGCGTCGCTCTATCTAATCAAACAGGTGCGCGATGAATCGCACCGTTTTGCCATCACGTTCCATCGCGAATTGCGCGATAAAGCCATGACGGTTTCGGTACTCGATGACGTTCCAGGCGTGGGACCCACCAGAAAACGTGCCCTTATGCGCCATTTTGGCTCGATGAAGCGTTTGCGCGCGGCGAGCGAGCAAGAGATCGCGGAAGTTCGAGGCGTTCCGGCCGATGTCGCCAAAGCGGTCCACGAGGCACTTGTTGCATGGAATGCCGAACGCGCCCAGGCATCGGCCAACCGTTCCGAAAACTAAACGTGCTTCTAAACAACTGATATACATGATTGGCCGATTTTCAATCATTTATTTCGCGGCGATTACCTGTCGATTTCGGGTTTTATTAACGCTAAAACGTTTGACTAGCCATGGTGAACAACCCTGCTATCCTGCGGGTTGACGATGACTGATATCTCACCTCGTCGATACATACTGTCTGGCGAATCGTTTGTCAATGAATTCGGTGAACGGTAGTAAATACCGTTCAAGCGTATGTATGTATCGGTCGCCGAGCGCGGCACCTCAGTTGGGTTCGTCGGTAGGTAAGGTATATATCGTCCGCAAGTTGCGCGGGGGCAAGTCTAGGTGCTCCCGGGTAAGATTCTCTATTGATAGGAGAAGACATGGCCATCATCAACAAGGGTATGTCCAGGCGTTCGTTCCTCGGCCTCACCGGCAGCGTCGCTGCTGTCGCAGGGCTTGGTCTCACCGGCTGCGGTGGCAGCTCCAACGACGAGGGTTCCGCTTCCGGTTCCGCCGATTCCGCCAACCGTGGCGGCGGTGTGATTACCGCTGGTTCCGCTTACGCTCCGTCCAGCTTCGATCCCGCCAGCACCGGCTCCGCTGTGGGCCTGGGTGCTAACTGGCACGTCGTCGAGGGTCTCTACGGCATCGATTACCACGACTACAGCACCTTCAACGAGCTCGCCACCGACGATCCCAAGTCCGTGGACGACACTACCTTCGAGGTCACCATCCGCAAGGGCGCCAAGTTCTCCGATGGTACCGAGGTCACTGCTGACGACGTCGTCGCTTCCTACACCGCTTGCGCTGCTTCCGCTACCTATGCTCCGTTCTTCCAGCCCTTCGAGTCCATCGAGGCCAAGGACGCCAGCACCGTGACGGTCAAGACTAAGGTCCCCAACTTCTCCCTGCTCAAGGATCGTCTGGCCATCGTCCGCGTTACCCCGGCCACCCAGACCGAGGAGGATCGCGCCAAGCAGCCGATCGGTTCCGGCCCCTGGATGTACGACTCTATCTCCGATACCGAGATCACCTTGGTTCCCAACCCCGAGTACAACGGTGAGTATGCTGCCGAGGATAAGAAGATCCAGTACAGCATCCTGACCGACCCCACCGCTCGCGTTACCGCTCAGCAGGAGGGCTCCACGCTCGTTATGGAGCTCGTTACCGCTGACGCCGTCGACCAGCTCGAGAGCGCCGGCTGCAAGATCGATAACGTTCAGGGTTTCGGCACCCGCTTCATCATGTTCAACGTCGCCAAGGAGCCTTGGAACAACGTCAAGGTCCGTCAGGCTGTCATGTATGCGCTCGACACCGAGAAGATGGTCAGCAACACCTTCGCCGGCCTTGCCACCGCTGCCAGCTGCTACCTGCCCAAGAGCTTCACCAACTATCATGAGGCTTCCACGGTGTACAAGACCGACGCCAAGAAGGCTAAGAAGCTCATCGAGGAGTCTGGCATCACCCCGGGTGCCATCACCCTGCGCACCACCGACAACGAGCAGATTAAGGGCATGGCCGCCCAGGTCAAGAACGACCTCGACGCTCTCGGCTTCGATGTGACCATCCAGACCGATACCTCGCCGGCCACTTACGCTGCCATCGACGGCGGCGAGGCCTACGATATCCTCCTTGCCCCTGGCGATCCTTCCTGCTTCGGCGCCGACCCCGACCTGCTGCTCAACTGGTGGTACGGCGACAACGTCTGGATGCAGACCCGTTGCCCGTGGAAGGAGTCCGCTGAGTGGCAGAAGCTCCACGGCCTCATGGACGAGGCTCTTGCCGCCGAGGGCGACGAGCAGCAGAAGAAGTGGAACGAGTGCTTCGACATCATTGCCGACAACGCCGTTCTGTACCCCGTTGTCCACGTCAAGACCGTCTCCGCTTCCTGGGACGATCCGTCCACTGCGCCCAACGGCGAGGCCCTCGATGGCTTCAAGGGCATCGGCACGACGAGCATGTCCTTCAGGGGCGTTGCGACCGTCAAGGCGTAAGACTCGCTTGAGTCTATATGCAGGATGTCGGTCGTTGGGACCGTATCCTCATAGTTGAAACAAAGACCCGGGCGGCAACGATGTCGCTCGGGTCTTGTAATGAGTATCCGTACTCATATACCAGTTGGTCCTACCGACAAAAGAAAGGGGAGAGAACGTGAACAACTTGCTACGTTTGATTGGAAGGCGTCTTGTGGCGCTGCCGATCATGGCATTGGGCGTCACCGTCCTGGTGTTCTTCCTTATGTCGTTCTCCAAGACCGACCCCGCCTACACGGCGTTGGGTGACGGTGCCTCGCCCGAGGCGGTTGCCGAGTACCATGAGAAGTATGGTCTGGACGACCCCTGGCCCGTGCGCTACGTGCGCTATATGGGCGATTTGATCCATGGCGACATGGGCACCTATGGTGCTGCTCGCAACTCCGTTGCCAAGCGCATCTCCACGGCCCTGCCCGTCACGATGCAGCTGACCTTCATCGGTCTTGCCATCGGTGCGGTCGTTTCGTTTTTGCTCGGCGTCATCGCGGCACTGTATCGCGACAAATGGCCGGACCAAGTAATCCGTGTCTTTTCCATCGCCGGCTTGGCAACCCCGTCGTTCTGGCTTGCCGTTCTGTTGATCCTGCTGTTCTCTTCCTACCTTAAGGTGCTCCCGGCATCGGGCGCTCTGCCTCACTTCACCACGAATCCGGTTGGCTATCTGGGGCGTATGATCATGCCCGCTATCGCCTTGGCATTTCCGCTGACGGGCCAGATGACTCGTATCGTGCGTACCGCCATGGTCGAGGAGCTCGACAAGGATTATGTCCGTATGGCTCGCGGCGCCGGCGTTCCCGAGAAGGTCGTCGTCGGCATCAACGTTCTTCGCAATGCGCTGATCACCCCGGTCACCACCCTCGGTCTTAAGATCGGTTACCTCATGGGCGGCGCCGTCGTCATCGAGGTTATCTTCAACCTCCCCGGCATGGGCACCGCGATTCTGCAGGGCGTTCAGGGCAACGAGGCGAACCTGGTTCAGGGCGTCGTCATCGTCGTTGCTCTTGCCTTCATCATCATCAACATCGTGGTTGACATGCTCTACCTGCTCATCAACCCGCGCATCAGGACGGTGTAGATTATGGTAAAGATTCGAGAGAAGCAAACCGAGCAGCTCGAGAAGGCTGCCTCCAAGGGGCTCAAGCTCGGTGGCTGGAAGAAGATGACGCTGTCTTCTAAGATTGCCGCCGTCGTGCTGGTGCTGGTCGCCCTGACTGCGATTCTGGCGCCCCTTCTTGCCCCCTATAGCCCGGTCGAGATCTTTACGGCTCGCCAGGCTCCCGGCAACGGATTTATCTTCGGTACCGACGATAAGGGTCGCGACATTCTGTCGCGTATGCTCTACGGTGGTCGTTACTCGCTGATTATCGGCTTTGGCGCCACCGCCATGGCTCTGGTCTGCGGCTCGGTCGTGGGCGCCCTTGCAGCGGTTTCGCGCAAGGCCGTCTCCGAGACGATCATGCGTATCTTGGACATCATCATGTCCATCCCGGGCATCGCCCTCGCGGCCGTCTTCGTCTCCATCCTGGGCAACTCCGTGCCGTCGATCATCTTCGCCATCGGCTTTATGTACACTCCGCAGATTGCCCGTATCGTACGCGCCAATATCGTGTCCGAGTACGGCGAGGACTATGTCCGCGCGGTCATCGTTTCCGGCGCCAAGGCTCCGTGGATTTTGATTAAGCATGTTCTGCGTAACTGCATCGCCCCGATCATGGTCTTCACCGTTACCCTGGTCGCCGACGCCATCATCTTCGAGGCCTCGCTGACCTTCATCGGCGCTGGTATCCAGGAGCCCACCGCTACCTGGGGCAACATCCTCGCCGACGCCCGCGGCGGCGTGCTCGCCGGCCGTTGGTGGCAGGCGCTGTTCCCGGGCCTAGCCATCATGATCACCTGCCTGGCGCTCAACATCCTCTCCGAGGGCATTACCGACGCCATGGCCGCTGCTCCCTCCGCTGCCCTGGATCCTACCGATTCCTCCAAGCGTCGCGAGGCCGACCTGCTGGTCTCCGACCCCGTTCGCGCCTACAAGGAGCAGGCCCAGTCCCTCTCCGCTCGCCTTGGCGCCCTGCGCGATGTCGAGCTCAAGCGTGACGATCGCCACGTGCCCGACGAGTCCGTTGAGCCGATTCTCTCGGTCCGTGACTTCTGCATCCAGTTTGAGCATCACGGTGATATCAACGTCGTCGACCATGTCAACTTTGACGTTCGTCCTGGTCAGACCATGGGCCTGGTGGGCGAGTCCGGTTGCGGTAAGTCCATCACCACGCTGGCCATCATGGGCCTGACCGACGATGACGAGCATCTTTCCGGCGAGGTTCTCTGGGAGGGTCGCGACCTGCTCAAGATGAGCAAGAAGGAGTGGTTCGGCCTGCGCGGTACCGATATCGCTATGGTCTATCAGGACGCCCTGTCCTCGCTTAATCCCTCCATGCTCATCTCTGCCCAGATGAAGCAGCTCACCAAGCGCGGCGGAACCCGCAGCGCCGAGGAGCTCCTGGAGCTCGTCGGCCTCGATCCCAAGCGCACGCTCGAGAGCTATCCGCACGAGCTTTCCGGCGGCCAGCGTCAGCGTGTCCTGATCGCTATGGCCCTTACCCGCGACCCCAAGCTGGTCATCTGCGACGAGCCCACGACCGCTCTGGACGTTACCGTCCAGAAGCAGGTCATCAAGCTGCTCAACGATCTTCAGGCCAAGCTCGGCTTTGCCATGATCTTTGTTTCGCATGACCTGGCTCTGGTCGCCGAGGTTGCCCATAACATCACGGTTATGTACGCTGGCCAGGTTATCGAGCAGGCACCCACCAAGGAGCTGCTCACCAACCCGATCCACGAGTACACCCGCGGTCTTCTGGGCTCCGTTCTGTCCATCGAGAGCGGCTCGGGCCGTCTGCACCAGGTCCCCGGCGCCGTTCCCAGCCCGCGCGATTTCCCCAAGGGCGATCGCTTCGCACCCCGCTCGAGCCATCCGCGTATTGGCCTGGATACCCGTCCGGTCTTCAAGCGCGTGCCCGGCACCGAGCACTTCTATTCCGAGCTCCCCGACGAGGTGCTCAAGGCAAATGGTTTGACCCCTCACGCGGAGGTGATGTAGATGAGCGATACCGCAGTCAACGGCGTCGAGCCGATCATCTTCCTTGATGACGTCCACGTCACCTTTAGGACCCGTACCGGCTCGATTCTGCACCCCAACCTGGTTCACGCCGTCCAGGGTGTAACGATTAAGCTCATGCCCGGTCAGACGATCGGCATCGTCGGCGAGTCCGGTTGCGGTAAGTCCACCACCGCTAACGTCATGTGCGGCCTGCAGGCCCCCACGAGCGGCAAGGTCTACTTTAAGGGCAAGGACGTTACCAAACGTACCGCCGAGGACCGTCGCCACATGGGTCGCGTCATCTCGGTCGTGTTCCAGAACCCGGCCACGGCGCTCAACCCCCGCATGGTCGTTCGCGAGCAGCTGCTCGACCCCATGCGCGTCCACAACCTGGGTACCGAGGCCGAGCAGGAGAAGCGCGTCAAGGAACTCTTGGAGCTCACCGGTCTGCCCAGCTCCGCTGCCGAGGTTCTTCCCGGCCAGCTTTCGGGCGGCCAGCGTCAGCGCGTCGCAATTGCCCGTGCCCTGTCGCTGAACCCCGATGCCATCATCGCCGACGAGCCCACCTCGGCTCTGGACGTTTCGGTCCGCGCGCAGATTCTGAACCTGCTGACCGACCTTAAGAAGGAGCTCGGCCTGGCCATGGTGTTCATCAGCCATGACATCCAGACGGTCCGCTATATCTCTGACGACATCATCGTTATGAATGGCGGCAAGATCGTCGAGCAGGGCGAGGCCAAGCAGGTCTTCCAGCACCCCCAGGACCCCTACACCAAGATGCTGCTCGGCGCTGCGCCGTCGCTGCTGCATCCCAAGCTCGGCGAGTAACCTCGCTTTCCCTCCCGTGCGCCCCGGTCCCTTGCCGGGCGCACCTCCGTTGCGATTTCGAAAGGTTGGGTTCACGAGCCATGCCAAGTGCTCAGGAGCTACAACATCAATTTGGTGAATATCGAGGCGCCATGCCCCGTCCATCAGATTTCGATCTCTTTTGGAAGGATCGCATGGCCGAGGCCGACGCCGTCGGGCTTGACTATGCGATCGAGACGGCATCGGTCACCGATGCCGCGACCTGTCAGCTTTTCGACCTCTGGTATACCGGCATGTGTGGCGCTCGCCTGCATGCCAAGTACCTTAAACCCGTCTCGGACGAGCCCGTGCCATTGGTGCTTCAGTTTCATGGGTATCCGGGTGCAAGCCGCAGCTGGTTTGAGCAGGCGTCGTTTGCGGGCATGGGCATGGCACTCATCGCCCTCGACTGCCCCGGCCAAGGAGGTCCCTCCGAGGACATTGGTGGATTTGAGGGCACAACGGTTGCCGGGCATATCGTCGCCGGCATCGACGGCGACCCGGCCAACCTCTACTATGTCCGCTTACACCAAGATATTCGAATCCTGTGCCGTATTGTTCGTGAGCTCGAGGGCATCGATCTTGCCCGTGTGTTTGTGAACGGCGCGTCGCAGGGCGGCGGTTTGGGTATTGCGACCTGTGCGCTTAATAGCGAGCTTATCAATCGTGCCGCCATCCTCTATCCCTTCCTGTCGGATTTCCGCCTGGTCTGGGATTTGGATGCCGACGACATTGCCTACGAAGGCCTGCGCTATTGGTCTCGCTGGTTTGATGAGGACTCGACTCGTATTGACGAAGCCTATGCCAAGCTGGCGTACTTCGATTCCAAGAACTTTGCCCCTATGGTCAAATGCCCCGTGCTGTTTGGCACTGGCACAGCCGATATCGTCTGTCCGCCAGCGACGCAGTTTGCGGTCTATAACAACCTGACCTGCGAAAAGCGTCATGAGTTCTTTGAAGGCTTTGGCCACGAGGAGATTCAGGATTTTGACGATTTGATCATTCCGTTTTTCTGCAAGGGAGGGGAGG
Organism: Collinsella aerofaciens; assembly: GCA_048529485.1. GTDB lineage: Bacteria > Actinomycetota > Coriobacteriia > Coriobacteriales > Coriobacteriaceae > Collinsella > Collinsella aerofaciens_CJ. Next base: position 12,707 of record DBGFJU010000097.1, read on the forward strand.
CTCATGTCTAAGTGCGAGAGCAATGTTGACGAGCTGATTGTCCCCGGGCTCGTGGGAATTCCTGGAACGGTTTCGTCAAGGCTCGCAGAATATCGGGACTGGCGCGGTGATGTCCAAGCAGATGTTTCTGATTTAGAGACATGCGCTTCGAATCTTGAGATTCAAGGCCTGGCCATTACGGCGATTGACTTTGTTAACCCCTGCGCCCGTTACTCGGAGGTCTCCTTTGAGCTCGGTGACGATGCGATTCACGCTCGTTTGATCGAGCCTGTCGGTCGTGCCCGAGTATCTGAGCGCGTGCCGCTGTGCCTGATGTTCCACGACATCGATCGGCCTGTGCGCGGCTGGCATCACATGACGAGATTTGCCGCCATGGGGTATGCCGTCCTCGCGCTGGATGACGATGTTGCTGGTGCGGACGACCTGCAGCGGGGGATTTCTTCGCCCGCTTTTGTCGAGCGCGTCCGTTGGGGTTGCGCGTTGGCGAAGGTGGCGCGCAATCTTGATGGCATGGCCCCCGACCGCATCTTTGCATGGGGCGAGGGCCTTGGCGGCGGAGTCGCGCTGGCGGTTTCTGCTCTGGACGAGCGGGGCCTCGCCTGCACGGCGGTTGCCAATCCAATTCCCGGTGGCCTTGAGGCGCTGTCGTCTCGGGTGCGCGGATCGGTGCTCATGGGCACATCGCTCATGGATGCCGCGAGCGACCCCAAGGGCCAGTTTGCCGTATTCAACGGTCTTGAGTGTGACCGGAGGCATATCATCTATGCCAAATACGCTCACGAGCGCATCAATGCGTTCGAAAACGAAGTCGTCGACTTTTTTAACCAAACGTTCTACCCGTGTTCTTTGGCCTAGGCGGCCTGGACACTGCCAACAAGAGTGGGTGGCACAGGGCCGCCCGCCAGACAACTAAGGAGATTCTTGTGGCAACTCAGAAATTCACCGGCGTTATCCCTCCCGTCGTTGTTCCCGATACCGAAGATCACCAGCTCGATGTTGTCTCCTTTGAGCGCAGCATCAACCGCATGATCGATGCCGGCGTCGATGGCCTGTTCTTCCTGGGATCCTCGGGCGAGGTCGTCTTCTCCACCGACGAGCGTCGTCGTCAGATCATCGCCGAGGCCGTGCGCATCGTCGATCACCGCGTGCCTGTTCTGGTCGGCATCATCGACACCGAGACCGAGCGCATGATCGAGCACGGCAAGGTCGCTCAGGAGCTGGGTGCCGACGCGCTTGTCGCCACCTGCCCGTTCTATGCCCTGCAGGGCATGACCGAGGTCGAGGAGCACTTCCGCATCCTGCACGAGGAGCTCGACCTGCCCATCTTCGCCTACGACATCCCCGTGTGCGTCCACACCAAGCTCCCCTGGAAGCTCCTTGCCAAGCTCGGCGCCGAGGGCGTCCTGGCCGGCGTCAAGGATTCCTCGGGCGATGACATCTCGTTCCGCTACCTCGTTCAGGAGAACGAGAAGAACGGCCACCCGATGAGCATCCTCACCGGTCACGAGGTTGTTGTCGACGGCGCCTACCTCGGTGGCGCCGACGGTTCCGTCCCGGGTCTCGCTAACGTTGAGCCCGAGGGCTACGTGCGTCAGTGGAAGGCCGCTCAGGCCGGCGACTGGGCTACCGTCAAGGCCGAGCAGGATCGCCTCAATGAGATTTCGCACATCTGGGATGTCACCTCGGGCGTCCAGGGCTATGCCGGTGGCGTCGGCGCCTTCAAGACCGCTATGAACCTCATGGGCATCTTCGACAGCCCGACCATGCCGCGCCCGGTGAAGGCCATGACCGGCGAGAACGTCGAGGCGATTAAGAAGGTCCTCCAGGACAACGGTCTCCTGTAAAGCTTCCCCAGGCACCCGTTCTTGGGGTGAAAGTGGTCGGGCGTGACCCATTAGGTCAACGCCTGACCACTTTCACCCCAACCTCGGGCACCTGGAAAACCTTTACCGCGCTGTGGCGGCTAGTCTGACGGCGCATTTCCTGTAGTTGTTTTTATCTCCTAAGGAGAGCGACATGGAGAACAAGTACGTTTGCTCCGTCGATATCGGCGGCACCAAAATTGCGACTGCCATTATGGAGTATCCGGCTGACGGCAGCGTGCCCCATCCCGTATTTGAGGCCGAGGTTCCTACAGAGGCCCAGGAGGGCGGCGAGGCCGTCTTCCAGCGTATCGAGGCGTCCATTAAGGCCGCTCTTGAGGCGAATCCCGATGTCAAGGTCCTCGGCGTCGGTATCGGTGCCGCAGGCGTCGTCGATCCCAAGACGGGCGCCATCGCGTATGCCAACGAGATCATGCCCGGCTGGTCCGGCGTTCAGTTGGGGCCGCGTCTGCGCGAGGACCTTGGTCTCCCCGTTGCCGTGGTGGGCGACGTGCAGGCTCATGCTCTGGGCGAGGCCCACTGGGGCGTCGGCAAAGGCAAGTTCTCCGTTTTGTGCTTGGGCATCGGCACGGGCATCGGCGGCGCATATGTCGAGAACGGCCGTGTGATGCAGGGCTTCCATGGTGCTGCCGGTCATATGGGCCACATCGAGTGCTCGGCTGCCGCTGGCATTCCCTGCGCCTGTGGACGTTCCGGTCATCTTGAGTCGGTTGCTTCGGGCACTTCCATTGGTCGTATGTACGATGAGCGCTTTGGCCGCGTCGACCCCAGCCGTCCTTCGGTCGGTCGCGACGTGAACGACCTGTGCCGTGCGGGCGACGCAAAGGCGACCGAGGTCATCCATGACGCCGGCTTTGCGCTGGGCGCCAGCTTGGGCTCGCTTGCCAACATCTTGGATCCCGAGGTTATCGTGCTTTCGGGAGGTGTGATTCACCAGGGTCCCGATTGGCGTTCGCAGACGTGGAAGGATTCGGTGCACGAGGGCTATGCCAGCCAGGCGCTCGATCCGCTTCAAGACACGCCGATTCTCATCGGGTCTCTGGAGGGCGATGCTCCGCTCATCGGTGCCGCCGAACACCTTCTTGCGTCGTTGAAGTAAACATAACTACCAAGTGGGCCTTCTGAGGTGCCGCAGATTGACGTGAAAGAGGAGCGAAGCGTAGTTCGGTACGCGAGCGACGGTTTGAACGTCAAGGTGCGGTGTCTCAGAAGGCTGTTTTGAGAAAGGTTGAGTCGAACATGACCGTTGATCCTTTGATCCAGTCCCTGAAGGGCAAGCTCGTCGTGAGCGTTCAGGCCTATATGGGCGAGCCGCTTCGTACGCCCGAGACCATGGCTCAAATGTCTCGCGCCTGCGAGCTTGGCGGCGCCGCCGCCATTCGCTGCCAAGGCCTTGCCGACATTGCCGCCATTAAGGGTCGCTGTGAGGTTCCTGTTATCGGCCTGTGGAAGGATGGGCACGAGGGCGTCTACATCACGCCGACGCTGCGTCATGCTCGCGCCTGCGTTGCCGCCGGTGCCGACATCGTGGCAATTGATGCCACTGATCGCCCACGTCCCGATGGCAAGACCGTCGAGGACACCTTCCGTCCGCTGCACGAGGAGGGCGTGCTCCTGATGGCGGATTGTGCCACCATCGAGGACATTCGCCGTGCTGTTGATATGGGCTTTGACCTGGTATCCACTACGCTTTCTCACGGTGTCGCCGCCATCGACTGCACCATGGCCGATGGCCCTGATCTGCCGCTCCTGCGTCAGGCGACCGAGGAATTCCCCGGTCTTCCCATCATCTGCGAGGGCCGCGTGCACACGCCCGAGGAGGCCCGCGCCGCGATCGATGCGGGCGCCTGGGCAGTTGTCGTAGGCACTGCCATTACGCACCCCACGAGTATTACAAGTTGGTTCAAGGCTGCGCTTGAGGCGTAAGACAGGCCTCGTATCCGCTTGGGGCGGTATACTCAATAAAGGCAATTGATCGCGCGGGATCCGCTGGCCGGGTCCCGCGCTTGTTTTAGGAGGCACACATGCAAAAGGGAGATGCCATGGATGCGGCGGAGCGCTCGGAGCGCATCCCCGATATCGTCATCATCACCGGAATGTCCGGATCGGGCCGAACGCAGGCCATGCATGTGTTTGAGGACATGGGCTACTTTTGCATCGACAACTTGCCTCCGCGTCTGATCGCCCAGCTTGCCGAACTCGTCGGCATCAATACGGGCGTGGGCAGGCATCTTGCCGTCACCTGCGACCTGCGCAGCCAGGGTTTGTTCGATGAGCTGCTCGATGCCGTTGCCGCGCTCGAGGAGCGCGAGATGAGCTGTGACATCGTGTTTCTCGAGGCCTCTGACGAGGTGCTGATCCGTCGTTATAGCGAAAACCGCCGCCGCCACCCCATTGCCAAGCCGGGAGAGACTACGGCCGATGCGATTCAGCGCGAGCGCCTGCAGCTGCAGGGCGTGCGCGATCGAGCCGATATGATCATCGACACGAGCCGCCTGCGCACCTCTGCCCTGCGCAACAAATTGCGCATGGCGTTCTCCGAGCTGTCCGACCAGCAGCTCATGGACGTTCACGTGTTCTCGTTTGGCTTTAAGCACGGCATGCCCGTCGAGGCGGACATTATGATCGACGTCCGCTTCCTGCCCAATCCGTTCTACGATCCCGAGATGCGCACCATGACCGGTCTCGATAAGAAAGTCTCCGACTTTGTTCTGGACCATCCCAAGACCCAGGAGTTCTGGAAGGCCTGGACGCAGCTGCTCGATACGGTCATGCCCGGCTATATCGCGGAGGGCAAGCCACAGCTTTCTATTGCCATCGGCTGCACGGGCGGTCAACACCGCAGCGTTGCCATCGCCGAGGCCACGGCACGTTATTTAGAAGGTGCCCAGTATCACGTGAGTATTTCCCATCGCGACCTGTCGCGCGCCAACACGAAAGCATAGGTCTGCATGTCGTTTACCGCCGAGGTGCGTGACGAGCTCGCGCGCTGCGAACCCGAATGTGAATACTGCGATTTGTCGACGCTTGCCGCCCTGACGCGTGTGAGCGGTACACTTTCGCTGGCCGGCTCCGGGCGGTATCGTTTGACGGTCGCGACCGAGACGGGTGCCGTCGCGCGCACGATGATCACACTGACGCATCGCATCCTTAAGCTCAAAACGGAATTCACCGTTCGTAAATCGGTCTTGCATAAGGTCCGTAACTATCTCATTACCCTGCCCGATCAGCCCGACCTGGACAAGGCTCTGGTGCTGCTGGGCATTCTCGACCGCAGGGGAGGGCTCGTCGCTGGTGTTCCCCGGCACATCGTTGCCCGTCCCTGCTGCAGGCTTGCCTACATCCGCGGCGCGCTCATCGCCGGCGGTTTCGTGGCCGATCCACGCGGCGATTTTCATTTGGAGATTGCGGTGCAGGGCGAGCAGTATGCCCGGGGGCTTTGCGATCTATTGGAGCAGATTGGGGTCCATGCGCGCGTTAACGCGCGGCGCGGATCCTTTGCCGTCTACATTAAGAGCGCCGAGGAGATCGAGCAGCTTCTAAAGCTGGTCGGCGCCAAGCGCAGCGTTGCCGAGATCGAGGAAGCGCGCGCGGTCAAATTGGTTAAGAACGACGTAAACCGTCGCGTGAATGCCGAGCTGGCCAATCAGACCAGAAGTGCGGGTGCCGCCCAGCATCAGCTTGCGTTGATCGATGAGCTCGAACAGCGGGGTTTGCGCGACACGCTTCCGGACGCCTTGGCGGTCTTTTGCGACCTGCGCGAGCGCTATCCTGATCTGTCACTGCGCGATCTGGGGGAGATGGCTGACCCTCCCTTGTCGAAGTCGGCCCTCTACCATCGAGTTTTGAGGCTTGAAAAGCTCATTGAAGCAAACAGGTAGTTGAGCGAAACTGCTTATATAGGGATTGAACTGCTGTTTTACTCTTTAAAACGTTTTAACGTAAATTTGATTTTCAATTTCGAGCATTCTCGTGAAATTCAAGTCAAAAAAAAGGTATATTAGGCGAGTGGTTAGTTTGTGGGCCTCAACGGCGGGCGCTGTAGCTCGCGGGGGCCTTACGAAAGGAGACACAATGGCAGTAAAGGTTGCTATTAACGGCTTCGGTCGCATCGGTCGTCTGGCTTTCCGTCAGATGTTCGGTCATGAGGGCTCCGAGATCGTCGCTATCAACGACCTCACCTCTCCCGATATGCTCGCTTACCTGCTGAAGTACGACTCCACGCAGGGCAACTACGCTCGCGATCACGAGGTCGTTGCTGGCGAGGATTCCATCACCGTTGACGGCAAGGAGATCAAGATCTACAAGGAGGCCGACGCCAACAACCTGCCTTGGGGCGACCTCGACGTCGACGTCGTTCTCGAGTGCACCGGCTTCTACACCAGCAAGGCTAAGGCTCAGGCCCACATCAACGCTGGCGCCAAGAAGGTCGTCATCTCCGCTCCGGCCGGCAGCGATCTGCCCACCATCGTGTACAACGTCAACCATGAGACGCTGACCGCTGAGGACAACATCATCTCCGCTGCTTCCTGCACCACCAACTGCCTCGCCCCGATGGCCAAGGGTCTGAACGACTTCGCTCCCATCGTGTCCGGCATCATGACCACCATTCACGCCTGGACCGGCGACCAGATGCCGCTCGACGGCCCGCAGCGCAAGGGCAACAAGCGTCGTAGCCGCGCCTGCGCCGTCAACATCGTCCCCAACACCACCGGTGCTGCCAAGGCCATCGGCCTGGTTCTCCCCGAGCTCAACGGTAAGCTCATCGGTGCCGCCCAGCGCGTCCCGACGCCGACCGGCTCTATCACCAACCTCTACGCTGTCGTTGACAAGAAGGTCACCGTCGACGAGGTTAACGCCGCTATGAAGGCCTACGCTGCCACCATCTCCGAGACCTTCGGTTACAACGAGGACGACATCGTCTCCACCGACATCATCGGCGAGACCCACGGCTCCATCTTCGACGCCACTCAGACCATGTGCTCTGACCTCGGCAACGGCCAGACCCTCGTTCAGGTCACCTCTTGGTACGATAACGAGAACTCTTACACCTCTCAGATGGTCCGCACCATCAAGTACTTCGAGAAGTTCGTTGCTTAATTTAGCTTTTAGCGAATAGCTCGTTGAGCGTCTAAAGAAGGGCGCGGCCTCATAGGGCTTACACCCTAGGGTCGCGCCCTTTTTATAGGAAATCGTCTGCCGTAATGGGAGGCAGACACGTACGAAAGGTAGAAGCAAACATGGCCTTTACCAAGAAGACCGTCCGCGACATCGATGTCGACGGCAAGCGCGTTCTCGTCCGCGTTGACTTCAACGTGCCTATCAAGGATGGCGTCGTTGGCGACACCACCCGTATCAAGGCTGCCCTGCCCACCATCAACTATCTCGTTGAGCACAACGCTCGCGTCATCCTCATGAGCCACCTCGGCCGTCCCGATGGCACCGGCTTCCAGCCCGAGCTGTCCCTCGAGCCCGTCGCCAAGAAGCTCGCCGAGCTCTCTGGTCTCGACGTTGCCTTTGTCGCCGACACTTACGGCGAGAAGGCTGCCGAGGCTGTCGCTGCCGTCGAGCCGGGCAAGGTTCTCGTTCTCGAGAACGTCCGCTTCGATAAGCGTGAGAAGAAGAACGATCCCGAGATCGCCAAGAAGCTCGCTTCCTATGGTGACGTCTTCGTTCTCGATGCCTTCGGCACCGCCCACCGCGCCCAGGGTTCCGTCGTGGGCCCCGCCGCTTACCTGCCTGCCGTCGCTGGCTTCCTGCTTGAGAAGGAGGTCGACACGCTGACCGGCATCTTCGCCGAGCCCGAGCGCCCCTTCGTCGCTATCGTCGGCGGTTCCAAGGTTTCCTCCAAGATCGGCGTTCTCGATCACCTCATCGACTCCGCTGACACCCTGATCATCGGTGGCGGCATGGCCTACACCTTCTTCCTGGCCCAGG
>DBGFJU010000098.1:0-22100 GCA_048529485.1 Collinsella aerofaciens
ACGGCGCACCACGGCTTTATCTACACGCGCCGGGAGCTCAGCGAGTGCCAGATGCTCGGCAAACCGGACCTTCCCGTCCTTGACGCTCCCGTCATGTACGGCAAGCGTCATCTGGTGGTGCCCAACGAGGCCGTGGGCGAGCTTTCGGACGAGGTGCGTGGGGTGTTTGTTAATGTTTACATGGGACGTTTGGGCGCCGGTTTTGAGGGGTTTGCCCCGCGCGAGAACGTGCACTTCAAGCGTCCCGGCGGCACTAACAACTACGTCCACGGCGGCATGTGCCTGCAGGAGCTCTGCGTGCCCGTTATCGGTTTTTGGCGTGCGCGCTCGGGTTCCAAGGACTTTGTCGACACGCGCGCGGCGACGCTGCGCGTACTAAGCGAGGGACGCCGAGTGACCAACTCGCTCTTCTCGGTCAACTTGATCCAGGAAGAACCTGCCCAAGGTAAGGTCTTGCCGTGCGAGTACGAGCTGGTGTTTACCGATGCGAGTGGCAACGAGGTGAGCGATACGGTCAAGGCGCATGCCAACAAGACTTCTGTTAACTCGCAGGAGCGCGTGGTGCATGCCAAGTTTGCGTTGCATGCAGTGGATGGATTCTCGGCCAAGGGTCCGTACTATCTGGTCTGCCGCGAGCGCGAGACGGGCAAGATCGTTTGGCGCGAGACGTATACCATCGCTGTTTCGTTTGCCCCTGTTGCTGACTTTGGTTTTTAGGAGTGTGCCCTATGTTTGATAGCAATGACGACAATCTGTGGGAAGTTCCCTCGATTGATGTGAATGCGCCGGTGCAGGCTGCGGTGTCTGCAGAGGAGGCCGTGCCCGCCCCGGAGGCTGAGACTGCCGCAGAGGCCGGGGCTGCCGCGCCTGCCCCGGAGCCGACGGTGGCCGCGGTACCCGATGAGGTTGCGGCGCCCGCCGAGGACGAATCCTCGACCGATGGCTATGACCAGGCCGTGGACGAGGCCCCCGAGGACGACGGCTACGACATGGATGGGCTGGACGGCAAGCTGCTCGAGCACTTTGCTGGCAAGATCGTGCGCAAAGACCTGACGGCCCTTATGAAGCGTGGCGCCAACGTGCCCACTTTTGTGCTGGAGTACCTGTTGGGCATGTACTGCTCAACCGACGACGAGGATGCCGTGGCGGAGGGTCTGGAGCGCATCCGCAAGATCCTCACCGATAACTACGTGCGTCCCGACGAGTCCGAGCGCATTAAGTCCAAGATCCGCGAGCTGGGTCGTTTTACCATCATCGACAAGGTGACGGCCAAGCTTGACGAGTACAAAGACATCTATGTGGCGTCGTTTGCCAATCTGACCATCGAGCCTTTTGTGATGCCGGCCGAGTACGTGCGCGACTATTCCAAGATTCTGCAGGGTGGCATTTGGTGCATTATGAGCATCGAGTATCGTCACCCCTTGGATGAGGAAGACGAGTTTGGCATGGAGGTCTTTGGCGACGATGCTCCGCGCCGCTCCAAGGCCAAGCGCAAAAAGCGCGGGCCCGAGGACTCTCCGTTTAGCGTGGCGTCGCTCACGCCCATCCAGATGCCCAACCTGGACCTGGATGCCATGGTCGAAGAGCGCCAGTATTTCTCGCGCGACGAGTGGCTCAACATGCTGCTGCGCTCCGCTGGCTACGAACCCAGCGAGCTTTCCGAGAAAGAGCGCATGCACTTTATCGAGCGTATGGTGCCGCTCATCGAGCGCAACTACAACCTGTGCGAGCTGGGTCCCCGCGGTACCGGTAAGAGCCACATCTACAAAGAGGTCTCGCCCTACGCCATTTTGCTTTCGGGCGGCCAGACCACCACGGCCAACCTGTTCGGCCGTATGAACTCCATGCGCGCCGACCGCGTGGGCTTGGTAGGTCACTGGGACTGCGTGACGTTCGACGAGGTCGCCGGCATGCGCTTTAAGGACACCAACGCTGTACAGATCATGAAGGACTACATGGCGAGCGGCAGCTATGCGCGCGGCCGCGACCAGATCAACGCCGATGCCTCCATGGTCTTTGAGGGCAACATCAACGACACCGTGCAAAACGTCCTTAAGACCACACACCTGTTTGATCCGTTCCCGCCGGAGTTTAACAACGATTCGGCCTTCTTCGACCGTATCCACTATTACCTGCCGGGCTGGGAGATTCCCAAGATGCGCTCGAGCCTGCTGACCGGGCATTATGGCCTGATCACCGACTGCCTGTCGGAGTTTTGCAAGGAGATGCGCCGCAAGGACTTTACGCACCATATCGACCGGTATTTCCGCTTTAACAGCGACTTTAACAAGCGCGACGAGATTGCCGTGCGCAAGACCTTTAGCGGCCTTGCCAAGCTGCTGTTCCCCGATGAGGCCATGGACAAGGACGACGTGCGTTGGCTGTTGGACTATGCCATCGAGGGCCGTCGCCGCGTAAAGGAGCAGCTCAAGATTATGGCGGGCGTTGAGTTTATCGACGTTAACCTGGGCTATATGGATGCCGACAACCCGCAGGATGTGCATGTGGTGCGCGTGCCCGAGCAGAGCGAGGACACCCTGATTCCCGACGGGCCGCTGCTGTCCGGTCACGTGTTTGGCGTGGGCAGGTCGCAGGGCGGCGAGGTTGCCGTGTATAAGCTGGAGAACAAGGCCGTTGCCGGCGAGTGCAAGTTTAAGCACGAGGGCGTGGCCTTTAACAAGCCGGTGCGCGATACGCTGGAGGCCGCGTTCGACAACTTTGTGAACCTAGCGAACCGCGTGGCGCCGGGGATGCACATTGGCTCCAAGGATTATCTGCTGTTCTACAACGACCTGCAGAGCAAGGGCCTGTCCGAGGAAGTTTCGCTCGCCGAGTTTGTGGGCCTTTGCTCTGCGGCGTGCAACCGCCCGGTGATGCCCGCGCTGGCGATTCCGGGAATCTTGCGCATGTCGGGCTCTATGGACGAGATCCGCGGGCTCGAGGACATTATGCGCGTGGCCAAAAACGCAGGCGCCAAGCGCGTGATTTTGCCGCTGAGCGCTATTGCGGGTTTGCAGAGTGTTTCGTCCGAGATTATCTCGGGGTTGAGCCCGGTGTTCTACATGGATGGCGACCCGGTCGACGCCGCGAAGAAGGCTCTGGATCTGTAGAAATGCGGGCGAGCGGGCTTGCGTGCGCGTGGGCCCGCGGGCGTGTTGGTGCGTAGTGCGTGAGGAGGCCTTGCCATGGCGGGCGAGCGTTCTGTTGGCGAGCTGCTCGACGAGCTGTTTGGCTTTGAATCGGTAGGCAAGCGTCAGACGGCGCTTGAGCAGTACGATCGCGGGGAGCTGGTGCGCAAGGCGCGCTCCCGCGAGCTTTTGGGTGTGCTTAGGGGCGTCGAGGCTTCCGAGCACGCTGCGCGCGAGTCTGCCGTGCGGGCTGTTGACGGGTATGTTCGCCGTGTTGAGGGCGCTGCGCTTGCATGCGCTCGCAAGCAGGCGGGCATTGTCGGTCCGCTACGGATGGAGCGCCGCTATGCTGCCTTTTTGCGCATGGAGGACAAAGCCGAGTTGCTGGCCCGTTTGGAGCAGACGTTTGCGTTTATCGAGGTAAAACTGCGTACCAATACGGCGGACAAGGTGCACGCGGCGTACGATGCTGCGGGGGCTATGGTGCTGCAGGACGTGGCGCGCCTGGGTGACGTGCGCGTTGTGGATGCCGTGCCCCTGGATGTCGACCTGCTGTGTACACAGCTGGAGCAGTTGCGTTGTGCCGCCGACGCGACGGACCTTGCGGGTATGATCACGGCGACGTTTGAGTCCGAGCTGAGTGCGACAGGGTCGCAGGGCGCCGGCGGGTTTGCGAGCGATGTTGTTGACGATGTTGCTGGTGACGTGGCGTTGGAGCGTGAACTTACCAACGTACGCGGCGCTGCGCAGCGAGCGCGCTTGGCGGCGCAGGCGTATCGGGCCGAGCGCGCCGCCTGCGTTGCGGGGAGCACGGTGGAGCCGGCATCGTTGCCCGAGTCTGTGTGCGTTGCGTGCGAGACGGCGTGCGATGCCGGGGAGCTTTCCGAGTTGCTCGCTCAGGTTAAGAAGTCGTTTGAGACTTACCGTCGTGTTGTTGCCGACGGCGGACTATTCTGCGCGTTTGGCTCTGGTTCGCCGCATGGGATTTGCCAGGGCAGTAGTTATTTCGACTATGATTCTAGGCTTGACGAAGATGTGTTGGTGGGCGAGTACGACGGCGCTACCAGGCATGATGTTCGGCACGAGGTTCCGATTCCCGAGCTTGTTGATGAGGCTTCGGCCGAGGGCGGCGACTCGCTCGAGGTTGCCGTGACACGCATGCGTGAGTTTAACGGGCGTCGCTACGATGGTGTGCTGGATGAGGACCCCGCGCGTCATGTGAATGCGTTTTGGTATGGACTCAAAAAGCTCAGCCAGTATTGCGAGGCCGCCGTGCGTGTGGATGAGCGTGCTTGGGATTGCTTTATCGATAAGGTTCAGTTCGCCTACGATGAGCCCGTGGGGCGTTTGGCTGCGCAGATGGACGACAAGCAGGTTGCGGCTTTTGTTGCTGTTGTGGACGCGCTCGGTGCTAGTGAGTAGGGGCTTGGCTCGATAGAAGGTTGCACCATGAAGATCGACGTTGATGTAGACCAATTGGGCGAGAGCCTGCTCGACCGCGCGGGGAGTGCGGCCGGTGTGGGCTTTCCGGCCGCCATGCTCGACGTAGTGGATATCGAGGACGAGTCGCCCCAAGAGCTCCTAGCCCGAGCCGAACGCGAAGGCCTCGACCTCCGCGACTTTGCCGTCGATGACGACTGCGGAGCGTCTGACGACTGGTGACCCCGGGTCAGTTCATCCTTTTCTTCCTGAGATATAAGAGAAATCCCATTTTGAACGTCCTTCGGGTTCCAAAAAATAGCCGATCAGTCTTTGTATCTTCCTTGCTGTCAAACTTGATAGCCGTTAGCTCGATCGTACAGATGTAGTCAGCAACTTGGAATAGCCGGTAGGCTCGTGGTGTGGCTTCTCGGTATACGATGACATCCCTTTCTAGAACGTACTCAAGCGCAGAATGAATGACCTCCGTTACAATCGGTTGGCCGTTGTCGTAGTAAATCTTAACGGTGTCGTATCGCTGGAAGAATTCCAGATGGTCGAAAAGTTCAACTGTGAGGTCTCGCCTCATTCTCTCCGCGAGACCGTTTTGATTGCCGGCGAATTCGCTCATTCGGTATTGCAGACAGAGATAGCGTATGGGGAGATGCTGAATGAACGCGCGAAATGTGCTCAACATGTGCCTTCGCTGCTCCTTGGGAAGATCTTTGTAGTCGCCGTTTCCATTCAGTAGGGGTCCTGCATGAAAAGGCGTATTGGGAAGCGAGGACTGCGACAGGGCGCGCTCGTAGCGGTCAATGCGTTCAACGATTGCATCGTTTTGATCGTGAAAAACGAGGGTGACGAGGTGGTAGTTGGAGACGCCTCCGAGGTCGCCAGATTCGTCAACAAAGACGGAGAGTTCGATCATGGTGGGCCTCCATTTTTGTAAAAAATGCCGGGGGTAAGACCCCGGCTCTTGGAGGCCCCTCTTTTAGAGGGAACCATATTCTTTATACCATGAGATAGGGGGTGCTTTCAAGCTTAATTATAATAGGCAAACATATGTTCGTCAAACTACTTGCGAAAAGTCCTTCGCTGTCGAGAGGTGGGGTAGGGCGGCTCGTAAATTGCTGATGCAATGGCACCGGCGGTTTCCCGAGAAGCATTTAGTCTTGACTCGCATAAAAAATGCCGGGGGTAAGACCCCGGCTCTTGGAGGTCCCTCTATTCGAGGGTACCGATTTCTTTATAGCATGAGATTAGACGGCTTTCAAATGGCGCCATGTGGATGGGATGGGATGGCGCGCCTGATAAAGCCCCCAATGAATGGCATCTAACTAGCGTTCGTGATATAAAGAAATCGGTCATCTCAAAAGAGAGGGCTTCCAAGTGCCGGGGACGTTTTCCCCGGCTTTTTTCATTTCGGTGTCAATTCAACTGTTTTTCAACCCATCCCCTCAATAACTTGCGGTGAAATAGGGACTGAAATGGCTGTTCAGAAGCCTATTCAATCCCTATTTCACCGCAACTTATGGGTGGGGATGGCTACGATGCTAGTGTGGCGATGACGGCTTCGTCGCCGGCACATATTAGGGTGTTGCCGTCTGGGATGATCGTTTGGCCGTCGCGTTTGAGCATCACGACGATAAAGGGATGCTTGCCTTGCGGCACGTCGCGCAGGCGCTGGCCGGCCAGGCGACCGTGGGGTGTCACGGTGACTTCGCGCAGCGTAACTTCGGCACGCTCTTCGAACGTCGGCGCGGCCATCACCAGCAGATCGCCTTCCTGGATCACGGTATCGCCGTTGGGCAGTACCGGGTGCGCCCCGTCGCGTAGCACCAGGACCACGAGCATGTCTGTGGCGCTGCCAATGTCCGCGAGCGAGCGTCCGGCAAACGGATGTCCAGCGCCCACCTTGAGCTTTACAAACGACATGCCGTCTTCGTCGCGGTAGTCGTTAAAGGTGCGGCGCACGTCGCCGGTCTCATCGATCATATCGAGCTTCTTCGCCACCGCCGGCAGCAGTGAGCCCTGCACCACAATGCTCGACACGGCAATCACAAACACCAGGTCAAATAGGTCGTGTCCGCCAGGAACGCCGGCCACCACGGCAAAGAGACTAAAGACGACCGAAGCTGCTCCGCGCAGGCCCGCCCAGCTTACGAGCGCGACCTGGCGGGGGTCCGTCTTAAAGGGCGCCAGGAGCACGCCGACGGCGATGGGGCGGCTCGCGAAGAGCATAAACGCCATGAGCGCCAGGCCCGGCAGCAGCATCTGCGGCAGGCGTGCGGGTGTAACGAGCAGGCCCAGCAAAAAGAAGATGGTCATCTCTGCCATCTCGGTGAGGGTGTCAAAGAAGTGCGCCATCTCGACTTTGCCGGTGATGTCGCTGGCACCCAGCACAATGCCGGCCAGGTATACAGCCAAAAAGCCGTTGCCGCCCAGGTAGCTCGGCAGCGCGTAGGCGACGATGGCCACGGCGAACAAAAAGATGGTCTGCGCGTCCTTGGCCGTTGCGTGCGCGCGTTCAATCAGGCGGCCCGCCGCCCAGCCGATGGCAAGGCCCAGGCCCACGCCCAGGATAATCTGCTTGGCCAGCAGTGCGGGAATGTTGATGTCGCCGCCGGCCGCGAGTGTAGCGAGCACAGCGGTGAGCATGTAGGCGACGGGGTCGTTGGAGCCCGATTCGACCTCGAGCAGCGAGTCGGTGCCGCCCCTCAGCGAAAGGCTGTGCTCGCGCAGAACGCTAAAGACGCTGGCCGCGTCGGTGGACGCCACGACCGATCCCAGCAGCAGGCCGCCGATCCAGTCGAAGCCCAGCACAAAGTGGGCGAATACGCCGGTGATGCCGGCAGTGATGACGACGCCGAGCGTGCTCAGCAGCATTGCAGGTATGGCGACAGGTTTGGCACGGTCGATGTTGGTGTTAAAGCCGCCGTAGAACATGATGAATAGTAGCGCCGTGCTGCAGACGGTTTCGGTAAGCGCGTAGTCGCTAAAGTCGATGTGCGCCGGGCCGTTGACGCCCAACAGCATGCCGAGCGCGATAAAGATGAGCAGGGTGGGGAAGGGGAGCTTTTTGCCGACGGGTTTGATGGTCAGGCACAAAATGATGACGAGGCCGATAAAAAGAAGGATCTGGTTCATGGATGGTGTCCGCTCCTGGGTGGTTGGCGTGGCACGGTCAGTTGTCTGCGCTTATTTGTACCCAAAGATGGTGGGTTTATAGGGTTGGATTGCGGGCGTGCGCGATATCGTCATAGACGGCTGCCGTCTTTGCCTCTGCTCGGAAACCCTTTCCAGCTTTATTGCAACGGAGTACAATGGGTAACGTTTAAGTTCAACTTGAAGTTTTAGTTGCGGCACCGGGCTTCGGCCGCAATACAAGGAGAGGCGTACCATGGCGATCTATGTGACATCTGATGCTCACGGGCACGTGCGTGCGCTTGTCGAGGCCCTGTCTAAGATCTCGTTGACGTCCGACGACACGCTGTACGTGCTGGGCGACATGATCGATCGCGGGCCCGATCCGGTCGGCGTTATTAAGCTCGTGCGCTCGCTGCCCAACGCCCGCGTGCTCAAGGGCAATCACGAGCAGATCATGCTCGATGCCATCATTGGCCAGGATCCGCTCGATGCCGAGACCTGGGATATCAACGGTGGCTGGACGACGCGCGAGCAGCTCAACGACATGGAATTTGAGGCATATGAGGAGCTCGTGCGATGGATGGCCGCGCTGCCACTCTACGCGGTGGTCGAGACTGCCGAGCGGCCGTACCTGCTGGTGCACGCCGGCATTCAGACCGAGGCGGCGCGTGCGTTTTTGCTTGAGCATGGTGTCGATTGCGGCGACGGCAGGGGAGCGGTCGATGCCGATCGCGAGCTGCTGCAGCAGATGCTCGCGGTGCAGTCTTCCGATGACCTGCTATGGATTCGTCGCGGCTATTGGGATGTGCCGACCGGGCTGCTTTCTGCCGAGGGCAAGGGCCCGGTCGTGGTGAGCGGTCACACGCCCACGGTATCGCTTGGGCGCTATTGCGAGGTCGGTGGTCTGGCGGGGCTCGATGAGGAATCGGGACGAGGGCAGATTGTGCGCTTGGGCGGCGAGGACACTGCCGGCGTGCCCGATCGCATCGACATCGACTGCGCTGCCGCCACCGGCTCCGAGTTCGGTCGCGTGGGCATCCTGCGGCTCGATGATGGGGCGGAGTTCTACGCGAACATCAACCCGGGCGAATAATCGGTGCAAGTGGTAGCTAATTTGGGACGGGGCTTTTTTGACTACTTTTGCCCTTCTGCCCGCAAATTGATTTTTCAGGGACGGGGATTAGATAATCATTTGGCTGCCCGCTGGCTAAGTGAGTAGACTTTTTTGGAAATGCCGAGCACCCAACATATTTGCCTCAATAAAACCGCGGGTCACGGACTTGTGCTTTGTCGGTGTGGTCCGGGATTCGGTAAAAGTCTACTCACTTAGTTTTGCGTGTCCGCAACGAGACCCCAGCCGGGGTGATTCCACCGCAAATTAGCTGCTCCCATCGCCGCAATTAGGCGCCGTACGGATTCCGGTCCCTCTCTATGCGTTGGCGGATGCGGCGGTACTCGATAATCAGCAGCACCAGGAGTAGGGCCATGATGGCTAGGTAGCTCACCACAGCGCCCATCAGACCCAGCAGCTTAATCAGGATCACCGGCAGCACCACGCTTACGGCGAAGCAGATCAGGTAGATCTTGGTGACGTCGCCAGCGTGGCGCAATACCGTGATGATGGCGTAGATAAAATCGATGGCCGCGGTGACGCCGCCGGCGACGACCATCAGCAGCGCCAGCGTACGGTAGCGCTCAAAGCTGAGACCGTACATAAAGCTCATGAGGGGAATACCGGGACCTGCCATAAATGCGGCGCACACGCCGGTGATGACCACGATCAGCGCCATAACGGCAACAATAATCAGGTCAAAGCGACGACGCTTGCGAGGATTAGCCCAAATGCTCGACAAGCGCAGGAGCTGCGGTTTATAGACAAATCCAATGCTCAACAGAATAGCCTGAGCTGGAAAAAACAGGGCATTAAAGTACAGCTGGTATTTGTAGGCTAGTGTTCCTTCCATCACAAACTTGGGCATGCTCTCGATAAGATTGAACAGGAATAGCGCGCCAAAGAGTGGGGCGCACTGGACAAACAGGTGGCCGACCTCGCGCAGGCTTACGCGGCGCGATTTTTCGGTCTCGAGCAGGGCGAGCGGCGCGGTGACCAGCACGAGCGAGGCGATCGCGGCGATGCCCATGGCCATGGCCGCGATGGGCATGCTACGCGTGAGGAACAGCGCCACGCTGAAGACCGCGATGACGCCGACGGAGCGTAGCGTTTGACTCATTCCAGCCAAGTAGAGCTTGTCGGCCTGCTGCAGGCGGCCTTCGTACACGTCGGCGACGCCGTCGATGACCTTATACAGGTAGACGCCCAGGCCGATCGTCGCCATCTGCGCGTCATAGCCGCGGGCGCTGCTATACATGAGGCCGCAGCCTAGGGCGAGCGCTCCGCAGATCCAACGATTGAGCTGGTAGGAGGCGAAGGACGTCTTTTCGTCGATGTCCGAGACCTGGAAATTGCGCACGCCGTAGTTGCACGCGATCATGATGAGCGTGCCGGTGACAAAGGCGATGGAGAACTTGCCGGCTTCTTCGGCGCCCACGAGCTGCGTAGACACGATGGTGAGCAACGGAAACGCCAGACCCCACACGGCGGTGCCGAGGGTGTTCCAAAGATAGTCGCGGCTGGTGGCGTGCTCTTCGTATTCAGCCTCTTGCGTGGAGAACCCGCCGCCGTAGACGGCGCCGAGCAGACGGTTCCACCAAGCGTTGACCATGCGGCGGACGGGGCCGGGCTCCCGATCGCGTTCGCGCCGGCGACGTGTGGCTTGGCTGCTATCGGGCCCGCCGGCGTTGCGCTGACTCAGCTCTTGGATGCGTGCGAGTTCCTCGGCAGTGTGCGAGGCAGGGAAGAGGCCGTTCTCGATGCGGCCGCCCTGGGCCTTCGCGGCGCCGTCCTTCGATGCAGCGGGGTTGGAGGTGCCGTTGCGGCGGGCGATGGCGCGGCGAATGCTATCGAGGGGCGTGATGCTCAAAGCGGAGTCCTTTCTATTGCTGCGCTTTAGTATAGACGCGACGGTGTTCGCTCGTGTTTTTGAACGGATTGTTCAATAATTTCGGCGGGCGGCTGTAATTTGTCGGTAAACGTGCGGTATCCTGTTGAAGTTTTGTGACACCCCCGATGCCGCCCACGCGGTACCAAGGAGCTTCTACCTATGGACGTCGCCGCATTCTTACTGGCTCTTGTGCCGATTATTTGGCTGGTCGTGATGCTGCTGTGCTTTAAATGGCCAGCTTGGAAGGCCGCTATCGGATCGTTTGTCCTTTCGTGCTTGCTTGCCTTCGCATGGTGGCGCCTGCCGGCAGCGCAGATCGCGACCGCCTCGCTCGAAGGTTTTTTGATGGCTCTGTGGCCCATCGTCCTGGTGATCATCGCCGCGGTGTTCACGTATAACCTGTGCGTTCGTACGGGCGCCATGGACGTGATAGGCAGCATGATCACCTCCATCAGCAGCGCCCGCCGTCTGCTGGCGCTGCTCGTGGCCTGGTGCTTCGGTGGTTTTATGGAGGGCATGGCCGGTTTTGGCACTGCCGTCGCCATTCCTGCCGGCATGCTCGCGGGCCTGGGTTTTGAGGCCGTGCCCGCCGTGCTCATCTGCCTGCTGGCAAACGGCGTGCCCACGCCCTACGGCTCCATCGGCATCCCCACGGTGTCCGTTGCCGACCTGGTGGGTCTGGATTCCCTTCACCTAGCGACCGTTCAGCTGGTGCAGCTCGCACCGTTCTTTGTGGTGATGCCGCTATTTATTGTGCTGGTTGCGGGCCGTGTTGCCGATGACCAGGGCAATGCCGCGAGTGTGGGCGAGCGTCTGCACGGTGTTGCCGGCGTGGCGTTGCTCTCCGGCGTGTCGTTTGTCGGCGCGGCTCTGGTCGTTGCCATGTTTGTGGGCCCCGAGCTGGCCGTGGTCGTAGGATCCATCGTTTCGCTCGCGCTGACAGCTGCGCTTGCCATGCGTGCCGAGAAGTCGGGGCATCTGGACGCACGCTTCCATATGAATATCGAGGCCGGCGAACAGCTCACCGTTAAATCGGCGCTTTCGGCCTGGTCGTGCTTCATTCTGATTTTTGTACTGCTGCTGGGTACGTCCAACCTGGTGCCCGCCGTGCATGCCGCGCTTGCGCCCTTTGCAAGCCACGTGCAGGTGTATTGCGGTGAGAATCCCGGTACGCTTACGTTTTCGTGGATCAACACGCCAGGCGTCTGGATTTTCCTGGCGGCGTTTGTCGGCGGTGCCATTCAGGGCGCTTCGCCGCGCATGATGGGCGAGGTGCTGGTCGCGACTGTGAAGCAGATGACGCCGACGGTGATCACGATGCTTTCGGTACTGGGCTGCGCCAAGGTGATGGGCTATGCCGGCATGATTTCGTCGATCAGTGCGTTTTGCATTGCGGTCGCCGGCGGTCTCTACCCGATTCTGGCTCCGTGGATCGGCGCAGTCGGTGCGTTCGTGACCGGCTCGGGCACGTCCTCGGGCATGCTGTTTGGTCCCATTCAGAGCCAGGCCGCCACTGCGCTGGGTGTGAGCGACTACTGGATGGTCGCATTGAACGCCCTGGGCGTCGCCGCTGGTAAGATGATCTCGCCGCAGACCCTCGCCATTGGTCTTGCCGCCGTGCACGTGCGCGGTAAGGATGCCGAACTCCTGGGCGCCGTCCTGCCCTACGCCGCCGGCATGCTGGTCCTGATGAGCGCCATAGCCATGCTCGGCCAAGGCCTGCCGCTGTAGTCGGCACTTAGGGACGTTCCTTATGTGCCGGCACTTTGGGAACGTCCCTAAGTGCCGGCATCCGGGGACGCTCCTTGAATGTTGCCTGTTCAAAAGTGTCCCCAATGACTAGTCGTTTAAGAACGTCCCCAATGACTGGGCCGCTTGCCTGCGATTTTTGACCGTTGGGCGGGCTTGCCGCCCTTGCCGCAAAAACGTTTTTGCATATCGGGTACAACGGGCTTTACGTGAGTAAAGTGCGCGCCGCGTCCACGTGTCGCGTTTTTAAAGGAGGCCCCATGCCTGGTGTTACCCCTGCAGAAGTTTTGTCCAACTTTGGTATTACGCTGGTCGAAGATCCCGCCGAGAATCAGCCCCGCCTGCTGGTCGATCTACCCGCCGCGGAGCTCGTCGAGCACGCTATCCGCCGCGAAGAAGGCCGCATGGCATCCAACGGCGCGCTGGTGATCGAGACGGGGGAGCGCACCGGCCGTTCTCCCAACGATCGCTTTATCGTCGACACGCCCGACGTGCACGACAAGATCGCCTGGGGCGCCGTCAACCGCCCGCTTTCTGTCGAGAGCTACGAGGCCATCAAGGCCGGCATCGTCGATTATCTTAACGAGCGCGACGTGTTCGTTACCCGCGGCATGGCCGGCGCCGATCGTAACCATACGCGTCGACTGCTCGTCGCCTGTGAGCGTGCCAGCCAGGCGCTCTTTATTAAGCAGATGCTCGCCCGCCCGCTCGCCCGCGAAATCGCGCGCACCGGCGAGCCGGACTTCTGTGTCCTTGCCGCGCCCGGTTACCAGTGCGATCCTGCCATCAAGGGCCTCAACTCCAGCGCCGCTGTGGTCATCAACTTCCAGGAACGCGTGATTCTGGTCGCCGGCACCGGCTACTCCGGCGAGATTAAAAAGTCGATCTTTAGCGTCATGAACTATCTGCTGCCCGTCGAGGATGACGTGCTGCCCATGCACTGCTCGGCCAGCATGGATCCCGTCACGCACGAGACTGCCGTGTTCTTTGGCCTGTCCGGCACGGGCAAGACCACGCTTTCTGCCAACCCCACGCGCCTGCTGATCGGCGACGACGAGCACGGCTGGTCCGACATGGGCATCTTCAACATCGAGGGTGGCTGCTACGCAAAATGCGAGGGCCTGGACGCCTTCCACGAGCCCGAGATCTTCAACGCCGTCCGTTTTGGCGCCATTTGCGAAAACGTGGTGCTCGACGAGAACCGCAAGCCCAACTACGACGACATCTCGATCACGCACAACACGCGCGTGGCCTATCCCGTGGAGCACATTCCTAACGCGTGGACTAAGGGCATGGGCACCACTCCGAGTGTCGTGCTGTTCCTGACTTGCGACGCTTTTGGCGTGCTGCCGCCCATCTCGCGCCTGACGGCCGACGCCGCCATGTACCACTTTGTGACGGGCTTTACGGCTAAGATTTCCGGCACCGAGGTCGGCGTCACCGAGCCCACGCCCACGTTCTCTTCGCTGTTCGGCGAGCCGTTTATGCCGCTCGACCCCATGGTTTACGCCAAGATGCTTGGCGAGCGCATTGCCGACGGCCGCACACGCGTGTACCTGGTCAACACCGGCTGGATTGGCGGTGGCTACGGCGTGGGCCATCGCATCGAGCTTGCCTACACGCGCTCGCTGGTCGCACGCGCCCTCGACGGCACCATCGAGGATAGCGAGTTCGTGCACGACGACATCTTTAACGTCGACATTCCCACGACGTGCCACGGCGTGCCCGATGGCATCCTGGTGCCGCGCCAATACTGGCAGAGCACCGCGCGCTACGACGAGGCCGCGCACAACCTGGCGGTGATGTTCGAGGAGAACTTCGAGAAGAAGTACTCGCACCTGCCCGAGTCCGTCAAAGCCGCCGGCCCGCACGCCCAGGTGTCCGCCGAGGCCCGTCATCGCGGCCGCGGCCTGCTGGGACTCCGCCACTAGCTTCGCCGTGAGTCCATATCCACCACAAAGGGGACAGGCACCTTTGTGGTGGTTTTGCTCGTGTGGATGACTCGGGTTACAATACGCCTGACATATCGTCCCCTTCTCCGGATGGGGACAGCGCAAGCGCTCTTGTGACGGCACCGTAGGACTTTGAAGGTGGTCGTTGTAAGGGCGCTTTTTGTTTAGGCGCTCGCGTTGGCGCGCACAATGAAGGGAGAGCGTATGAAGAGCTTTATTGCCGAGGATTCATTCTGGGAGCTGTTTCCGCAGGCAGCGGTCGGTGTTGTGGTCGTGGAGGGCATGAAGCCCACGGCTCAGATTCCTCAAGAGGACGTGGATGCGATTGCGGCGTTGCTCGACCGCGCCAATATCGATGCGGAGCGTCATCTGACCAGCGATACTATCAGCGAGAACGCACCGGTCAAGGCATGGCGCGAGGCCTATCGTCTGTTCAAGACCAAAAAGGGCGCGCGCTGCTCGATCGAGAACTTGCTCAAACGCGTGCTCAAAGGAAAGCCGGTGGGCCACATTACGCCCGCGGTGGATATTTACAACACGGTGTCACTGACCTACGCGCTGCCCGTGGGAGGCGAGGATCTGCACGCGATCGAGGGAGACCTTCGCCTGAAGGTGACCGACGGTGGCGATGCGTTCTTGCCGCTTGGCGAGGAGGCGGACGATCCGACGCTGCCCGGCGAGCTCGCCTACATCGATGATGCGGGCGCCGTGTGCCGCTGCTGGAACTGGCGCGACGGCGTTCGAACGGCGCTGTCCGATGATTCGGCCGATGCGTTCCTGGCGATTGAGTGCGTGGAGCCCGAGCGGATGGGGGATTGCCAGGCTGCGATCGATCGCTTAGCCGAGCTGCTTGAGCGCTATCTGGGAGCGACGGTTGTCATTAAGACGCTTGTGACCCGCGACAATCCTTGCGTGGAGCTGTAGCGGCGCCTAGAACCTATTGATGCCCCAAACCACCACAAAGGTGCCTGTCCCCTTTGTGGTGGTTTTTATGTTGATGGGTTAACAAATGGGGTATTTGGGTACGGGTGTCGCCTTATGCGACTAAGATGTTTACCCGTTAGCATTATGCAAGCGAAAGGCGGTCGTCTCCCATGCAGCAGAGCGACGAGACACGTTTCGAGGACTTTGTCGGACTGATCGGCGGACTCTACAAGGAGATCCAGCGCATTAAGACGTCTGAGGGCGCAAGGCTGGGTCTCAAGGGCTCCGACGTTATGTGCCTGTACTATCTTGAGCGCAGCAAGGACGGCCTGACTGGCGCCGACCTGGCTCGCATGGCAAGCGTGACCCGCGCCGCCGTCTCGCGTACGCTCGCGCATCTGGAGGAGGGTGGCTACGTCGAGGTCGATGATTCGGGCGATGCCGCCGTTAAGTATCGTGCTCCGGTGCGCCTGACCGCTCTGGGCGGCGAGAGCATGAGCGAGGCGGACCGCATCATTCGCGAGGTGCTCGATACCACCGGTAAGGCTATGGGTGTGGAGCAGCGCGAGCAGATGTATGCGTCGCTGCGCACGATTCTCAACACCCTGCGCGAGATCTAAGGCCGCCAAGGCATTTGCTTCCAATTAACAACTGCATAGTCCCGTTTGAGCGCGTATACCGTGCCGGGGCATTGCTGTCAAAATTCCCCGCGCGAGGTCCGCGCAAGAAAGGATTCGCTATGTCCATTCGTATTATTACCGATTCCGCGAGCGATATGTCGCCGGCTGAGCACCCCGCTCTGCGTGTTCTGCCGCTGTCCGTCACCTTTGGCACCGATGTGTACATGGATGGCGTCGACATCGATCACCAGCGCTTTTACGAGATGCTCGTGGAGCGCGATGAACTGCCCAAGACCGGCCAGGTCAACCCGTACGCGTTTTCGCAGGCGATTGCCGAGGCGCGTGAGGCCGGCGACGAGGCAGTGATTATTACCGTTGGCGCCAAGCTTTCGGGCACCAATCAGAGTGCCCGTACCGCACTTGCCGAGGCGCCGGGCGGCGACGTGTTCGTGGTAGATAGCAACAACGTCACCCTGGGCGAGCGCGTGCTGGTCGAGTATGCGCTGCGCTTGGTGGACGAGGGCCGTAGCGCGGCCCAGATCGCGGCGGCCGTCGAGGCCGTGCGCGACCGTGTGGTGGTTATCGGTCTGCTCGAGACGCTGGAGTACTTGGTGCGTGGCGGTCGCCTGTCTGCTGCTGCGGGCGCTGTGGGCACGCTGCTCAACGTTAAGCCCGTGGTGGCCGCCGAGGACGGCCTGATCGTGCAGCTGGGCAAGGCGCGCGGTTCCAAGAACGGCCGTAACCTGCTCAACCAGAAGGTCGAAAAAGCGGGCGGCGTCGACTTTTCCATGCCGCTGGCGCTGGGCTATACGGGCCTTTCGGACGCCGTGCTCAAGAAGTATATCGAGGACAGCGCGGCACTGTGGGCTGGACACACCGAGAACGAGCTGCCCATCCACACCATTGGCGCCACCATCGGCACCCACGTGGGCCCCGGCGCCGTAGCCGTAGCTTTCTTCCGCCCCGCCAACTAGCTTTCCGGTCAAAACCACCACAAAGGGGACAGGCACCTTTTTGGTGGTTTATGCTTGTTTCGGTTGAAAGGAGCATGCGATGGCGTCTGAGGGCTTTTTTGAGCGGGTGTATGAGGTGGTCGAGCAGATTCCCGAGGGGATGGTTGCCACCTACGGTCAGGTGGCGCTGCTTGCCGGTCGTCCGCGGAGCGCGCGCTATGTGGGCTATGCGCTGCACAGCAACCCGCGCCCCGGCCAAATTCCCTGTCATCGCGTGGTGTTTGCCGACGGCCGTATCTGTGAGGGCTATGCCTTTGGCGGCCCCGATGCCCAGCGTGAGCTCTTAATGGGGGAGGGCGTGACGTTTACCGATCCCATGCACGTCGACTTGGCCGCCTGTCGCTGGCCTGCCGGACTCTAACAGCTCTGCCGTGGCCAAAACCACCACAAAGGTGCCTGTACCCTTTGCGGTGGTTTTCCGTTGCAGGTTTACCGGGGCTAACTTATGGAGAAGGTGTGGCGGCGCACTTTGCCGTCAGAAAGTAAACCACGGTGAACTATATTGTACTCAGCAACGGAGTAGGCAATAGGCGATGAAAAAGCCTGCCCTGTTGAGTTTGATTCGCATTCCTCCCCTCTGTGCGATTCAACGGTGTACTTCGGGAACGGGCCCGCTGGCAACTGACTGCCGGCGGGCCCGTTCCCGTTTATCGGGGGAGTGCAATGGACGGAGCCGAGCTGGTCGGGCTCCAAAAAAGGCGGACGCCGTAGCGCCCGCCCCATAACAATCGAAAGCTCAAGTCAGCAGATCGGTCTAGTACACCATGCCCATGGCGTCCCGAACCTCGGCCAGGGTCTGCTCGGCGATCTCGTTGGCACGACGGTTGCCCTCGTGCAGCACGTCCTTCACATAGTCCAGATCGTTCTCGTAGCGCTGGCGACGCTCGCGGATCGGCGCAAAGTACTCGTTGACGGCCTCGGTCACGTACTTCTTGAGCTGGCCGGAGCCGCCCATGCCAATCTCCTCGGCAATCTCGACCTCGGATCGGCCGGTGCAGATGGCAGCCGTCGAAAGCAGGCCGGACACGCCGGGGCGGTTCTCGGGGTCGAACGTGATCATGCGCTCGGAGTCGGTCTGGCTCTTCTTGATGCGCTTGGCCGTCTCCTCGGCGGTCATCGAGATATTGATGGCGTTGCCGTAGCTCTTGCTCATCTTGTGGCCGTCCAGGCCGGGCAGCAGCGGGGTCTCGGACAGCAGCGCCTCGACCTCGGGGAACACCTTGCCGTAGCGGTTGTTAAAGCGGCGGGCGATGGTGCGGGTGAGCTCGATGTGCGGCAGCTGGTCGCGACCGACCGGCACCACGTTGCCCTTGCAGAACAGGATGTCGCAGGCCTGGTGCACCGGGTAGGTGAGCAGAAGGCCGGTAAGCTCGTGGCCCGAGGCCTCCATCTCGGCCTTGACGGTGGGGTTGCGCGCCAGCTCTGCCTCGGACACCAGCGACAGGAACGGCAGCATGAGCTGGTTGGCAGCGGGCACGGCGGAGTGTGCGTAGATCATGGTCTTGTCGGGGTCGATGCCGCAGGCAAGGTAGTCCATGACCATGTTGTACACGTTGTCCTGGATGTGCTCGGTGGTGTCGCGGTCGGTGATGACCTGGTAGTCGGCAATGAGCACGTTGGTCTTGGCGCCCATGTTCTGCAGCTCGACGCGGCCCTTGAGGGTGCCAAAGTAGTGGCCCAGGTGCAGACGGCCGGTGGGGCGGTCGCCGGTGAGCATGGTGAACTTCTCGGGCGTTTTGGCCAGGCCCTCGCGAATGGCGTTGCTCTTTTGCAGCGCGACTTCGTAGCTGTTCTCGTTTGGCATGATTGCTCCTAACGTATGTTCATGGGTCAAGATGATAACGCGTTTATTGGAGGGGCGGGGCGTAAGTAGGCGAGGGGCGGGAGAGGGGTGGCTTGTGCGATGGGTGCGGCGCGGCTGCGCTTGGCCAACGGTGTCTGGGCACATCCTCGGCAGCTTATCCTAGAGCTTGTGGTGGCGCTCTTCTTTACGTTCCTCGGCTGCTTGCTCCTCCTGCTTAAAAGCGGGGTCGTCGGGGGTGACGAGCTCGTCCTCGTGCGTGCGCTTGTTGTAATGGTGGCGCAGCACGGGCTCAAACAGATGTAGATGCTTGGCAAAGGCCGCCGAGCCAATGGCGAGCACGGTAAAGATGAGCACGCGCATGGGCACCTCGACCTGGTTAATCGCGGCGGCGCCGGCCGAAAGCATGATGCACCAGGCATAGATGAGCAGCACAGCCTGTTTTTGGTTGTAGCCTTCTTGGATCAGGCGGTGGTGGATGTGGCCCTTGTCGGCCTGCCCGATGCTAATGTGGGCGCGCTTGCGGCGCACGATGGCGCTAAACGTGTCGATGATAGGCACGCCGGCAACGATGAGCGGGATGATAAGCGAGGTGAGTGCGGCGGTGCGGCTCACGTTGAGCAGCGAGATGGAGCCCAGCGCAAAGCCCAGAAGCAGCGACCCCGAGTCGCCCAAGAAGATGCTTGCGGGGTTGAAGTTGTAGCGCAAAAAGGCCAGACAGGCGCCAAAGAGCGCAATGGAGAGCGCGGCGGCGTCGATGCGGCCCGAGAGAACGGCCATCGAAAACATGGTGAACGACGCGATGCCGCAGATGCCCGTGGCCAAGCCGTCGAGGCCGTCGATGAGGTTAATGATGTTGGTGAATGCCACCAGATAGATCACGGTGATGGGGTAGGCGAGCCATCCGAGCATGATCTCGCCGGGGGCAAACGGGTTGACGATGACGCCGATTTTTAGGCCGCCGATACAGGCGATAAGCGCGGCGAGGACTTGTCCGGCCAGCTTTTGCTTGGGCGTGAGCTGGAAGACGTCGTCGATCGCGCCGGTCGCAAAGATGACGGTAAAGGAGAGCGCCAGCATGGGATAGCTAATGTGAAGGCGCGGGTGCGGCACCAGGACGGGTGGCCAGCCTAGGTACCAGGTGCCTAGGATTTGCACAATGCAGGCAACGACCAGGCCCAAAAACACCGCCGCTCCGCCCAAACGTGGGATGGGCTTGGTGTTGATGCGGCGCTTAGAAGGATAGTCGACGGCATCGAGCTTAATTGCCAAGCGCTTGACCAGGGGCACCGCGAGGAAGGTCGTGATAAAGGCCGCCGCTGCCACGCATAGGTACGGTATGTAGCTCGGGGATGAAGCCATGAATCTAAAAACCGCCAAGCGTCGAAGGAAAAGGTCAGAAGAACGCCATGCGCAAAGGGCATAGCCGAACTATAATACTCGACCAAGGGGGGTGCATGGAATTGCACGCAGCGATAATCACGCGCTTACCAGATATTGGGATGTTGTCGATGGCTTGCCGGGATGCCGGCGGGGATCTATATGGACTGTAATGGTGATTTTCGGCAAAAGAAAACCACCCCCCACGTTACGAAAATGAACCCACCTAAAACAGGTGGGTGCCCTCATCGACTGTTCCAGCGTCCTTAACAACGAAGGATACCTGTACTAGGCACGACTGTGTGGGCTCCCTAAATAAACGCGACGGTTCACCCAGTTGCTCCGCGGGGGGCGGAATACCTACATCATAAAGCGGCACTTTATCGATTCCAGTCTTGACATTACAAAAATCGTGTCGGACGATTACGGCGCCTTAGGGACGGAGCCGTCTACGCGGTCTGGCCCTTTACGTTTGAGCTGCTGAATCGTTGTTTTGGAGCATGTTTTTATGCCGACGTCGTTGACCGAACTTTTTTCGCCCGCCTGCCATTTGTGTCCGCGCCGTTGCGGTGCGGCGCGCGATGAGGGCGCGCGCGGCGTATGCGGTGCTAACGACACGCTCAGGGTGGCCCGCGCGGCGCTTCATATGTGGGAGGAGCCGCCTATCTCGGGCGAGGCCGGTTCGGGCACGATCTTCTTTAGCGGTTGCTCGCTTAAATGTATCTACTGCCAGAACCACGAGATCTCGACCGGCAATTTTGGCCTTGAGATTTCGCCTGAGCGCCTGGTCGAGATTATGCTGGAACTGCAGGACCAGGGTGCCAACAACATCAATTTGGTGACGGCGACGCACTATGCGCACCTGTTGCCTGCCGCGATTGCCGCGGCACGGGCGCGCGGACTGGTTATCCCGATCGTCTACAACACGAGTGGTTACGAGCGCGCGAGTGCCGTGGCGGCGCTGGGCGACCTGGTCGATGTGTGGCTCACCGACTTTAAATATGCCGATGCCGGGCTTGCGCAGTCGCTCTCTCATATAAAGGACTACCCACGTGTGGCCGTGTCAGGCCTGGCTCAGATGGCGCGCGAGATCGAGCGCCGCGGGGGAGAGCTGGTGGATGAGGGCGGGCTCATGAAGCGCGGCATGATTGTGCGCCATCTGGTACTGCCGGGGCATGCGGATGACTCGTGTCGCGTGCTGGACCTGGTGCGGCAGACGGTGGGCGATGTGCCGATCTCGGTCATGAACCAGTACACGCCCAATGCACTTATGCGCGAGCAGGGCGGCGACCTGGCGCGTGCCGTGACGCGCGAGGAGTACGAGCAGGTGCTCGACCATGCCGATGACTTGGGCTTTACGACGATGTTCTGGCAAGAGGGCGGCGCTGTAGACGAGAGCTTCACCCCGGCCTTCGACACCACCGGCGTCCTTACCAGCGCAAAGTAGCACGTTCGCCGATGATTTTTCTGGGACGGGGATTAAAAAATCATCGGGCGAATGGTAGTCAAAAAAGCCGCGCCCCAAAAAGACTGGTTATTGGGCGTTGACAGTTGGCGAGCCGTAGGTAAAATATCGACTTGTCCTGGGGACGTAGCTCAGTTGGGAGAGCGCTGCCGTCGCATGGCAGAGGCCGAGGGTTCGACTCCCTTCGTCTCCACCCTTGGATTTGATAAGCCGCTGACATTGTGTCGGCGGCTTTTTTTAAAAGAAAGGGCTATACCATGGCCGAGTTTGAGTCCCAACCACTGTCTGCCGAGGAGCGCGCCGAGTTGGAAGAGCTCCGCGCTGAGAAGGCCCGCCGCGAGGCTCGGGAAGAGGCCCGGCGCGAGCGTGAGGAGCTGGCTGCCCTGCGTGCCGAGCGTGCGAAGGCCGAGGAGGTCGCCTCGAACGCTGCATCCGAGCGCAAGCCCGCGCCCGCACCCAAGCCCGCTGCTGTGAAGCCTGCACCTGCCGCGCCCAAGCCT
>DBGFJU010000099.1:0-8679 GCA_048529485.1 Collinsella aerofaciens
AAACATGGCTGGCACGCCGGCCCCGCCGGCAAATAGCGGACGCTCCGCATGCAATCTATGCAAACAAACAAGTACGCTTAGCTATATTCGGTAAGGTTAAGCACGCTGCCCTTCACGATAAGCGCCGGCTCCAGAACGACCTCTTCGGCACGTCTACCGCCCCTACCGGCAAGACGCTTGGACATGCAGCCAAAAGCATGCTCCGCGAGGACACCAGGATCCTGCTCAATCGCGGTCAGCGCCGGCTCAAAGAGAACGTCGGCCGCCGAGTTGTCATAGCTTACGACCGAGATATCGCCTGGGATGCTCTTCCCCATCTCGTGCAGGCGCTTGAGCAGACCCAGCGCAATGTTATCCGAGCTTGCGAACACGGCGGTGGCGTCAGTTGCGAGCACCGCCTCCGAGGCCTCATATGCGCTCGGAATGTAGTACTCGCTCTCAAACTCCAAACGCGCGTCAATAGGCAGGCCAACCTCGCGCAGTGCACGCTCGTAGCCGGCAAGACGTTTACGACCCGTATTGGAACGGCGCGCATTAACCAAGCAGGCAATGCGACGGTGGCCCTGCTCGATTAGATAGCGGGTGGCCATATAGCCGCCCATCTCGTGGTCGAACATCACCTTGTCGCACTCGAGTCCCTCAATGGCACGGTCGACCATCACGGCAGGGATAGGCAGATGGCTGACTTCTTCGCGCAGGGCGCGGTCGTCGGAGAACTCGTCACCCACCACCAGAAAGACACCGTCGACGCCGCGCGTCACCAGCTGGCGCAGCAGCTCCAGATCGTCGTCGGCACTTCCGCCCGAGCTGGTAATAAAGAGCGCATAGCCGTCCTCGCGGCAGCGCTTTTCCAAGCTGCCGGCAAGCGAGGCAAAAAAGCGGCTCTCGATGTTAGGGACGATAAGGCCCAGCGTGCGCGACTCGCGCATGACCAGGCTACGCGCAATCTGGTTGGGAACATAGTGGTTGCGCGCCGCGACCTCTTTGATGAGCTTGCGGTTTTCTTCCGAGATGCGACAGGGCCGATTATTGAGCACAAGCGAGACCGACGAGGGGGAAAGCCCCACCTCCTGGGCGATCTGCTTGAGGGTGACTTTGTTGGCCATCTCGCTCCTTCCGGGTTTACGCGCAATCTCTTGAAAGTATAGCGACTACCCCTCTACCTCGGTGATAAACACTTTACCAATCCGGTAGACGGCTGTTTTATCGCCGCCAGCGCACCAAATCCGTCCGGGTGGGGTATATTGCAATCGATTGATGACAACGACCACCAAAAGGCGGATATTCGTATGCACGAGAACGACTTTTTTAACGAGGACCTGCTGTGCGCACTTGCTGGCGTTGCCGGCGAGGACAACGTGTTGATGAGCGAGCCCATGCGCGAGCACACCACGTTTAAGATCGGCGGCCCGGCCGACGTCTTTGTCACGCCCGATACTGAGCAGGGCCTCGTCGCCACGCTCGATACCTGCTATCGCTGCGACCTGCCGCTTACCATCGTGGGCAACGGCTCCGACCTGCTCGTCGGCGACAAGGGCATCCGTGGCGTCGTCGTGGCGCTGGGCGAAGGCCTCTCCGACATTACGGTCGACGGCACGCACGTCACGGCGGCGGCCGGCGCCTTGCTTTCCGATGTCGCCGCGGCGGCAGCCGAGGCCGGTCTCACCGGCATGGAGCCCATCTCGGGCATCCCCGGATCGGTCGGCGGCGCCTGCTACATGAACGCCGGTGCCTACGGTGCCTGCATGGCCGATGTGCTGGAGTCCGTGCGCGTCTACAAACCCGCTCGCCAGCTCGACGACGGCACCCGCGGCAGCGGCAATATCATCGAGTTCGATGTCGACGAGCTCAACCTGGGTTATCGAAAGAGCCGCATCGCCGATGACGGCTTTATCGTGCTTTCGGCCACCTTCAATCTCGCCCCGGGCAACGCCGCGATGATCAAGGCCGACATGGACGACTACCGCCAGCGCCGCGAGGACAAGCAGCCGCTCGACATGCCGAGTGCCGGCTCCACTTTCAAGCGCCCCGAGGGTTACTTTGCCGGCAAACTCATCATGGATGCCGGCCTGCGAGGACACGCCGTTGGCGGCGCGCAGGTGAGCGAGAAGCACTGCGGCTTCATCGTCAACGCCGACCACGCCACCGCCGCCGATGTCGACGAACTCATCCGCCACATCCAGGCAACCGTCAAAGACCAATTCAACGTAGACCTAGAACCCGAAGTCCACCGAGTCGGCGAATTCCTCTAAAAGTGAAGGCCCCGAAAGGGGCCTTCACCATATTTATTCAGATAACCCAGTCCGGTGTGTCGCGCCCCGAATCCGAGAGGGCCGGGACAGTCCGAGAGGCATAAGGTTGATCGCGAGTTCCGCACGAGCCGGAGAGCACTTAATGTGCTCTCCGTGCGAGCAGGACTGCCCGAGCAGGCAACCTTATGCCTCTCGGACTGTCCCGGACCAAGCCGCAGCTACGACAGCGCAATACCGCCGAGCCAGCCCCAACGCACGCCAGAGCCAGTGCCATAGAAGCTAATAAACGAGTCAAGCGACTTAGACGTAATGGCGCCCTCGTTGCTCATAACGATGCCGCCGCCAACGTAGATACCCACATGACCGTAGATAAGGCCCGGAGCACCCGTGCCGCTGTGCGAGGAATCGGCCACGATCATGCCCACCTGCAGCGCCGAGCGGTCGGAGCTATAGCACCAGGCGTTGAACATGTCGCAGGCGTTGCCGCCAAAGTAGCCAACGCCGGCGTTACGGAAGACATTGGTAACCCACGCCGCGCACCAGTTCTGACCCGGCGAAGGCGTGGAGTAGCACGCGTTGACGACAGCCTGCTGCTTGCCCGAGCCGGCATTCTGCTGCGGAGTTCCGGGCGCGTACGATCCACCACCCGAGCTCGAACCACCCGAGTAGGAATTGTTCTTGTTCGCGGCAGCCGCGGCAGCGGCAGCCTTCCTAGCGGCCTCCTCAGCCTGGGCAGCAGCGAGGATCTCGGAATCGCGCTGAGCCATGAGCTCCTTGACGTCGTCGGAAAGACCGTTCAGCACGGTCTGGACTTCTTGCTGCTTGGCCTGCATGTCCTGCATCTGGGCAGTCTGCTGGTCCTTGAGCTTCTCTAAGTCGGCCTTCTGCGACTCGAGCTCGGTCTTTTGCGCATCGAGCTCTTCCTGGATGGTCTGAATGTCCTCGATGGCGTCGCGGTCGCTCTTGTTGATCTTCTCAACGTAATGCGCGTTGGCGACGAGTTCCTCAAACGAGCCAGAGGCCAGCAGCAGCGACAGGATGTTCGTGCCGCCGGACTTGTAGCTGGCGGCCACGCGATCGGAAAGGTCGTTGCGCTTCTTCTTGAGCTCGGCCTTCTTTTCATCGATCTGGGCCTGCGTGTCGTCAATCTTGCCCTGGACATTCTCGATGTCGTTGAGGGTCTGGGCGTTCTTGTTGGCCAGCGCCGCATACTCATTTGCGATGCTGTCGAGCTGGGCCTGAACCTCGTCGAGCTGGGCCTGGGCGGCATTCAGTTTATCGGTGGTTTCTTTGGAAGCCTCCGCCGCATGGGCGCGAGCGGGCAGGCCAAAAAGAACTGCCGCAGATGCGGCGCCGAACAGGGCCTTGAGGGCAGTGCGGCGCGAGAGCTCCTGGGAAAGGATGGAATCGCTGTTTGGTGACATATGTACTCCGTTACATGTTTATTTATATGTCGCTCAACTCATACATATTAGCGTACATATGGCACGTCCCAACGATTTCCACGAACGGCAGGAAACTACAAGGTCAGCGGCTCGTAAGCAAATGCCAAAGATCAGGTTATGCGTACGCAAGCTCTTCTATGAGTACGTTAACATAATCCTCTGCTTTTCCTACAGCGCACGATTTGGGCGTCCCTGCCTGCGCTATACTCCCCTGAAGAAGTGTTCCTGATTCGATAGGAGACTACATGTCCAAAGCACTCGACCCCAAAGACACCTGCGTCCTCGTTACCGGTGGCGCCGGCTTTATCGGCTCGCACACCGTCGTTCAGCTGCTCGAGGGTGGCTACCAGGTCGTCATCGTCGATGATCTCTCCAACTCCAGCGCCGTCGCCGTCGACCGCGTCAAGACCATCGTGGGCGACGAGGCCGCCAAGAACCTCACCTTCTACGAGGCCAACGTGCTCGACCGCGATGCGATGAACAAGATCTTCGATACCCATCAGATCGACCGCGTCATCCACTTTGCCGGCTTTAAGGCCGTCGGCGAGTCGGTGAGCAAGCCCGTCGAGTACTACCACAACAACATCGAGAACACCCTGGTGCTCATCGACGTCATGCGCAACCATGGCTGCAAGTCCATCATCTTCTCGAGCTCCTCGACCGTCTACGGCGACCCGGACAACCCGCCCGTCACCGAGAAGGATCCTAAGAAGCCCGCGACCAACCCCTATGGTTGGACCAAGTGGATGATCGAGCAGATCCTTATGGACGTCCATACCGCCGACCCCGAGTGGGACGTCGTGCTGCTCCGTTACTTCAACCCCATCGGCGCTCATCCGTCGGGCCTGATCGGCGAGGACCCCAAGGGCATCCCCAACAACCTGGTGCCCTATGTCGCCCAGGTTGCCGTGGGCAAGCTCGAGGCCGTTCAGGTCTTTGGCAACGACTACCCCACCCCCGCCGGCACCGGCGTGCGCGACTACATTCACGTGTGCGATCTGGCCTCTGGTCACGTTGCCGCCCTTAACTGGATGAACGGCAAGACCGGCGTCGAGATCTTTAACCTGGGCACCGGCACCGGCACCTCGGTACTCGAGGTCGTCGCCGCCTTCTCCAAGGCTTGTGGCAAGGAGCTGCCCTACGTGATCCGCGAGCGCCGCGCCGGCGACATCGCTGCCAACTGGTGCGATGCCTCCAAGGCCGAGCGTATGATGGGCTGGAAGGCCCAGTACGACATCGCGGACATGTGCCGCGATAGCTGGAACTGGCAGAGCCACAACCCCAACGGCTTCGCCGACGCCGAGTAGCAAAAACCTACATACCGCTCTTGCCCCGATCTCACGTTGTGAGGTCGGGGCTTTTTCATGGCATGTAACCATTCGCCGAAAATCGACCAACTTTTTTATCTTACCTGTACATGTTTAAACAACATGTTTTACAATAGGCGTATCGAATCAGAACATCGGAGGCGGACTGCACACCCATCGGCAGTCCAACCCCACAACAAGAAGGTTGGTGAGCGCATTCATGGAGCGTGCAAGCGGCGTCCTCATGCCCGTCTCATCTCTGCCCGGACCATACGGAATCGGCGGCTTTGGCTGGAATGCCTACGACTTCGTCGATTTTCTCGCCTCGTGCAAACAACATTACTGGCAGATTCTGCCCCTTACGACGACCAGCTATGGCGATTCGCCCTATCAGTCGTTCTCGGCCCGCGCAGGCAACCCCAACTTTATCGACTTTGCCGAGCTTATCGAGGCAGGGTATCTGGAGCAGCGCGATATCGATGGCGTGTACCTGGGATCCGACCCCAGCAATGTTGACTACGGTGCTATCTTTGGCGGCCGCCGTCAGATTCTCGACCGCGCCGCCGAGCGCTTTGCTGCCGACAAGCCGGCCGATTTCGATGACTTTATCCAGGCCAACGAGGACTGGCTCATCCCCTACTGTGAGTTCATGACCGTCAAAGAGGAGTGCGGTCTCAAGGCGTTTTGGGAGTGGCCCGCGGAGCTCCGTACCCGCGGCGAGGCTTCCGCCAAGGTCTGCGCCGACCATCCGGCGCGTATGCTCTACCACCAGATGACGCAGTACTTCTTCGATCGCCAGTGGAGCCGCCTCAAGGCCTATGCCAACGAGCGCGACATTCTCATCATCGGCGACCTGCCCATCTATGTCTCGCGTGACTCCGTCGAGATGTGGGCGACGCCTGAGCTCTTTAAGATCGACGCCGCCGGCAATCCCGTGAGCGTCGCCGGCACGCCGCCCGACCAGTTCTCGGCCACCGGCCAGTACTGGGGCAACCCCATCTACGACTGGGACGCCATGGAGTCCGACGGCTTCTCCTGGTGGGAGGGCCGCATTCGCGCCGCCCTCGACATGTACGACGTCATCCGCCTGGATCACTTCCGCGGCTTCGAGGCCTATTGGGAGGTGCCGTTCTCCTCGCCCGATTCGTCCTACGGTTCGTGGACGCAGGGTCCCGGCCTCAAGTTCTTCAAGACGCTCGAGGAAAAGCTCGGCACGCTGCCCATCATCGCCGAGGACCTGGGCTTCCTCACCCCCGGCGTCATCGACATGCGCGACAACTCGGGCTTCCCCGGCATGAAGATCCTGCAGTTTGCCTTTGAGGGTACCAACTCGTACTACCTGCCGCATAACTACATCGCCAACACCGTCGCCTATGTGGGCACCCACGACAACGAGACGGCGCGCGGTTGGTTTGAGGGAACGGCCACCCCGCGTCAGCGCGAGCAGGCAGCCCTGTACACCCATCAGCAGGCCGGCGAACCCATGGCAGATGCACTCAACCGCACCATCGCCGCCAGCGTGAGCGACACGTGCATCTACACCATGCAGGACCTGCTCAACTTGGGCAACGAGGCGCGCATCAACACCCCTGCCACGCTGGGCGGCAACTGGACCTGGCGCATGCTCGACGGCGCCATCACCCGCGAGCTCGAGCACAAACTCACCGACTGGACCGAGACCTACTTCCGCATCCCGTCGGAAGCCGAAATCGAGCTTCCTCAATAGGAGCTACCGCGCCCAACCCCTCCCCACCGTGCGGACGCGCTTGCTTTTCCCGCGCGAGGCCACCCCAATCCCCTCGCGCGGGCTTCTTATGAATTGCAGACATGAAACAACCCATCACAGGAGAAAACATGCCCCAAATTAACCTCATGGAACTCGCCGAGCAGTCTTTTGGCACCTCGCTCGAGCAGCTCGACGACCGTCGCATTTACAAGCTGCTGGTCAAACTCGTGCAGGAGCGCTCCGCTGCCTGCCCGCTCAACAACGGCAAGAAAAAGCTCTATTACATTTCCGCCGAATTTTTGATCGGCAAGCTGCTCATCAACAATATGATCGACCTCGGCATCTACGACGAGGTTAAGGACCAGCTCACCGCCGCAGGCCACGACCTCAACAAGATCGAGGAATTCGAGGTCGAGCCGTCGCTCGGCAACGGCGGCCTGGGCCGCCTGGCCGCGTGCTTCCTGGATTCCATCGCCACGCTGGGCTTGACCGGCGACGGCGTGGGCCTCAACTATCACTACGGTCTGTTCCGTCAGCGCTTTGTCGACAACCAGCAGAAGGCCGTCCCCGACGAGTGGCTCGGTGAGCAGGACATCCTAGTCGACGATGACCGCTCCTACACCGTCGAGTTCGGCGATTTTGCCGTTACCTCCAAGCTCGTCAACATCGATGTGCCCGGTTACGGCCAGCCCACCAAGAACCGCCTGCGTCTGTTCGACCTGGCGAGCGTCGACGACGGCCTGGTCCCCGGCAGTTCCATCGACTTCGACAAGACCGAGATCGCCAAGAACCTCACCTTGTTCCTCTACCCCGACGATTCCGATGAGCAGGGCCGCCTACTTCGCATCTATCAGGAGTACTTCATGGTGAGCAACGCCGCCCAGCTCCTGATCGACGAGGCCGTCGAGCGCGGCAGCAACCTGCACGATCTGGCCGACTACGCCGTGGTCCAGATCAACGACACGCACCCCACCATGGTCATCCCCGAGCTCATTCGCTTGCTCACCACCGAGCATGGCATCGAGTTTGACGAGGCCGTGACCATCGTACGCTCCATGGTCGCCTACACTAACCACACGATTCTTGCCGAGGCGCTCGAGAAGTGGCCGCTCGCCAGCCTGCAGAAGGTCTCCCCTGTCATCGCCGACATTATCGTCAAGCTCGATGAGATCGCAAAGGCCGAGCACGATGACCCGCGCGTTGCCATCATCGACGAGCACGACACCGTCCACATGGCCCACATGGACATCCACTTTGGCTTCTCCATCAACGGCGTAGCCGCCCTCCATACCAAGATCCTGGAGGACACCGAGCTTCATCCGTTCTACGAGATCTATCCCGAGAAGTTCTCCAACAAGACCAACGGCATCACCTTCCGCCGCTGGATCCATGGGGCCAACCCCGCGCTCGCCAGCCTGCTCGACGATGTGATCGGCACCGACTGGCGCAGCACCGGCGATCTGAGCAAACTCGCCAAGTTCGCTGACGACAAGGACGTTCTTGAGCGCCTGGCCGCCACCAAGGTCGAGGCCAAGACCATCATGCGCCAGTTCATGGCGCTCGAGCAGGGTGTGACCATTCCCTCCAACGCCATCATCGACGTCCAGGTCAAGCGCATCCACGAGTACAAGCGCCAGCAGATGCTCGCGCTCTACATCATCTGGAAGTACCTCGATATCAAGAACGGCAACAGGCCTAAGCACCCCGTCACCATCATCTTTGGCGGCAAGGCGGCGCCTGCCTACACTATCGCGCAGGACATCATCCATCTGATCCTGACGCTGTCGCAGTGGATTGCAAACGACCCCGACGTGGCTCCCTACCTGCAGGTTGTCATGATCGAGAACTACAACGTCACCGCCGCCGAGCGCGTGATCCCCGCCGCTGACATCTCCGAGCAGATCAGCCTGGCCTCCAAGGAGGCGAGCGGCACCTCCAACATGAAGTTC
>DBGFJU010000100.1:0-4676 GCA_048529485.1 Collinsella aerofaciens
TGCTCTAGGGCACCGAGACTCTGTCGCTGCGCGTTGACCGTCATGTCGAGAACACCAAGAAGGTCGTTGAGTTCCTGGCTGGTGATAGCCATGTCGCCAAGGTGAACCACCCGAGCCTGTCTGAGCACCCCGATCACGAGCTCTATCAGAAGTACTTCCCCAACGGCGGTGCCTCGATCTTTACCTTTGAGATTAAGGGTGGCCAGGAGGCA
This sequence comes from Collinsella aerofaciens, assembly GCA_048529485.1. GTDB lineage: Bacteria > Actinomycetota > Coriobacteriia > Coriobacteriales > Coriobacteriaceae > Collinsella > Collinsella aerofaciens_CJ. Next base: position 213 of record DBGFJU010000100.1, read on the forward strand.
GCTTGGAAGTTCATTGATTATCTGCAGGTGTTCTCGCTGCTCGCCAACGTGGCCGACGTCAAGTCGCTCGTCGTGCACCCGGCTACCACCACGCACTCCCAGCTGTCTGCCGAGGAGCTCGCCGAGCAGAACATCACGCCCTCAACGATCCGTCTTTCCATCGGTACCGAGAACGCCGAGGATATCATTTGGGACCTGAAGCAGGCCTTCGCCGCGCTGGACGAGTAAAGCGACTTGTGCAAGGACCCCTTGCGACTCGATAGGTATAACTGCATAAAATGCCTGCTCAAGGCGCCTGTGCGAACAATAGTTGCACAGGCGCCTTTTTTGCATAGAGAGGGCGCAAAAACAGGGTTTTTGACACGCTTTATGCATTCGAGTTGTGGAAAACTCCTGTTGAGAGGATGTGAGTTTTACGCAATTGACGTGCGCCTTTTGAGTAAAACCGCAGGTCGCGATTTGCTCGGGGTACTATGCAGCGCGATCGAATCACACGCAGCTCAAACGCAGCAAAAACGCACTACGGAGGTTTCCAGCTACATGAGGATCGATTCACGAAAACCGAAAGCCGCCGCCCTTTCCGCCGCTCTGACCGTGGCACTTTTGGCGGGCGCCGGTGCAACTGATGCCCATGCCGCAACATTGTCCGATACGGTTGGATCTACGCCGTCCGAGACGACGCTGGTACAGCCCGTTGACTATCGCGGCGATGGTTATGGTTCCATGCAGGAGTGGAACGCCTCGATGGAGGCCAAGCGCGATTCCCTGGAGATGCGCGCTCAGATCATCATGAATATGTATGGCGACTATGCCACCGATGACGAGCGCGCTGTGCTGCAGGGCTGTATCGACGGCGCGGGTAGCCTGTTGACGATGGGGGAGGTCGACGCCAAGTCGACCGAGCTCGATGAGCTGCGCACTGCGCTTGAGGATGCCAAGCGCGAAGCGCTCGAGGCTGCCGCCGAGGCGGAGGCTGCCGAGGCTTCGTACTACAACGCCGGTTACACTCCGTCCTACGCGTCTGCCGCGTCCTGCACGAACGGATCGGGCCTGACGCGCTCTGCGGGTGTCAATAACTACAACGGGCGCCGCGAGACCTATTACAGCAGCAATGTGCTTTATCACTATCGCACGGGCGAATGGACTCAGGATTCTGAGGGCTTCTGGCGCGATTCCGACGGCTATTACGTTGTTGCCGCGGGCGATATGGCCCAGGGCTCGACCTTTACGGGCTCCAAGGGTGATTGCAAGGTCTATGACTCCGGCTGCGCTGCCGGAACCACCGACTACTACACCGGTTGGTAATTTTTCTGCATCACGGATATTTGGCGGACGGGTGTCTTTACCGAGCTTTAGGGCAACGTAAAGACGTCCGTTCTATGTATGCGCCTGAGCTAACAGAGCCCTTACCGTGACGGTACGTCGCGCATATGGGCGCGGGGCACACTAGTTCATGAGAAATAAGGTCTTTCTCTTGGAGGAAGTGGTCTTGTGAATGCTCGAGATATCGCCGTTGCCGCCGTCGCGTTGATGCTTGGCTGCCTTGGTCCCACGGCCGCGCTCGTCGCGGGCATGCAGGGGACATGCGGGGCTGCTTCTATCGTGGTCGGCGCGCTGATCGCGGCCGCGCTGCTGGGAAGTGCAGGTGTAGTCCTTTGTCGCGACGATGAGGACCAGGCGTCGGAGTCGCAGCTCTAACCGTTGTGAAGCTGATTTTTGACCAAAGATGAAAAAGGAAGCCGCCGCGAGGGGAGTGCCCCTTGCGGCGGCTTTGCCATTGGATCTGCTGGCTACAGTATGCCGAGCACTACCAGCTGCTTTCTATTTCGCGAATCCTCTGGTAGAGCCAATCGTTTTGCGGCACTTGGATATCGTGTTTGGCGGCCAGGCGGCAAATGGTGCCCGCGAACTCCTCGACTTCGGTTTTTCGTTGTGCGATGCGGTCCTGCGCCATCGAGGGCATACCGGCGGGGTCGATTCCCTCGATGAGGTGCACCATTTGCGTCAGGTCTGCCTCGGTCAGCTCAACGCCCTCGGCGTTGGCAACCGCAAGCGTCTCGCGCATGGCGGAGACAAAACAGCGGCGCTGCTCGGAGCCCGGCTCCGTGGCGCTTCCGTAGGTCCCGCCGTAGGCCATGCAGGTCTGGTTGATGCCGTCGTTGAGCATGAGTTTGGCCCACATGCGGTGCGCAATGTCGCTCTCGACGGTATGGGCGATGCCGCAGCGCGTATAGAGCTCGTCGATGGCGGTAACGGTTGCGGGCTTGGTGCCCGCTGCCGCGCCAAAGCGAATCTCGCCCGCATTGGTAAAGGTGAGCTCTCCGCTGAGGAACACGGCGTCCATGCCTTGGCAGATACCCAGGACGGTGTGCTCCCAGCCAAAGCGCTCGGCAATCTTTTGCTCGCTCGTAATGCCGTTGCACAGCGAGGCGATGAGCGTGTTGGGTCCCACGACACGCTCCATAGTCTTGAGTGCTTGGTCGAGACCGGTGGTCTTGACCGTCAGGATGACCAGATCGGCGGGCGCTGCCTCGCTGGCGCGGACGGACGTGAGATCGCAAGGCTTTCCGTTGACGGTGAGCGCATCGCCCGCGTGACGCTCAAAACGGGCGTCATCCATAACGTATTCGACGGCGTCATTGCCGAGGGCCTTGGCAATCATGCTGCCGTAGAGCAGGCCGACGCCGCCCTTGCCGATAAAGGCGACCTTGTTGATCTGCATGTGAATCATCTCCTCACAAAAAGGCGCCCGCGTGCGGGGCGCCTGATGGATTGTATGCCGCTGGGGCGTGTAGCGTGCACCGGAGGCGGAATTTAGAAGAACAAACGCATGGGAGCTTATGCCGCGGGGCAGACCGCAAAGACGCGGGCGGGGTATCCGACGCCATCGCGGACCTTGGGGAAGGTGCAGAAGATGACGGCACCCGTGGCGGGAAACTCGTTCAGATGGTCCATGACCTCGATCTGGTAACGGTCGACCGAGAGGATGTATTGTTCGCCGGGGTAGGGGTAGGCGTCCTCACGCGTGGTCACGCTCGTCTCCTTTCATCGGGCTTTTTGCTGATGTTAAAGCGGTGCCGTGACGGCTCGATTTCTGCTGCGTTACGATACGTTCTCAATTGCGATTCCGATGTGTTTCGATGACGTGACGGGTTTGTTTCGCCTCGTCAGGGCTTCGATGGGAGGGGAGGGGCCGTGCAATATCGCGTTGACCCCAAAAGCGGCAACCGTATCTCGGCGTTGAGGTTGGGCTGCATGAGGTTTCCCGGTGCGCCGGGACGCCCGGATGCGAAGACCGCCGACGCCATCATCTCCCGTGCGGTGGAGCAGGGGATTAACTACCTGGACACGGCCTATCTCTATCCCGGCAACGAGGCGTGCGTGGGTGCGTCGCTTGAGCGCCTGGGCTTGCGCGACCAGGTTTTGCTCGCAACCAAGCTGCCGCATGCTTCGTGCAAATGCGCGGAGGATTTCGACCGGTTCTTCGACGAGCAACTGCGCCGCCTACGGACCGACCATATCGACTATTACCTCATGCACAACATTACCTCGCCCGCCCAGTGGGAACGTGTGATGGCGTTGGGCATCGAGGACTGGATTGCGCGCCAAAAGGCTTCGGGGCGCATTCGCCAGATCGGTTTTTCGTACCACGGCAGCGTGGCGGATTTCCTGACGATGCTCGATGCGTACGAGTGGGACTTTTGCCAGATCCAGTACAACTACGCTGGAGAGCGCTACCAAGCGGGAACAGCGGGACTCATGGCAGCCGCCGAGCGCGGGCTCGCGGTGTTTGTGATGGAACCGCTTTTGGGTGGACGCCTGGCGGGCAAACTGCCTCCGCGGGCCCGCGCCGTGCTCGATAGTGCCCGTGACCCGCATTTGCGCACTCCTGCCGCCTGGGGTCTTTCGTGGGTGTGGAATCATCCTCAGGTGACGATGCTGCTTTCGGGTATGACCGATACCGCGCAGGTGGATGAGAATTCGTCACTGGCAGACCTCGCATTGCCGAATTCGATGACTGCCAACCAGCTCGACACGGTCGCGCACGTGCTGGATGAGTTTGAAAAATCGAATCGCGTGCCCTGCACGGGATGCAGCTACTGCATGCCATGTCCCAAGGGTATCAACATTCCCGGCTGCTTTGCCGCCTACAACGCGAGCTATGCGCACAGCTGGTTTACGGGGCTGTCGCAATACTTTACGGCGAGTGCGGTGCGCACGAGCGAGCCCAAGCTGGTGAGCAATTGCGTCAAGTGCGGCAAATGCGCGCGCCACTGCCCGCAGCATATCGATATCCCCGAGCGTCTCGATGACGTGCGCCGACGTTTCCAGCCTGGTCCCGTGACGGCGGTGCTTAAGGCCTTCGGCAAAACGCGCTCCTCATGACCCTTTTATAACTTGCGGTGGAATAGTTCCTGTTTGCGGCAGAATAGGGGCCAAACAGGAACTATTCAACCGCAACTG
>DBGFJU010000101.1:0-1760 GCA_048529485.1 Collinsella aerofaciens
TCATTTTTATTCAGAAAAAAGTTTGTCCTATTCATTTCTGGTAAATAAATTACCGTTTACCAGACGCTTGATACCGTTCACCGGAAACTCAGTATAAGGCCCAGCGGATACCGGCTCGCTTTACGGCCCCATTTGTAACAACTTGACTACTCGGTATAGAAAAACGGACCCGCTTCACTAGGGAAACGGGTCCGTTTTCGATTATCTTCGGCCAATTTAGATAACGCCCTCGAAGATCATCGGAATCCTAGCGATCAAACTCCGCCAGCGCCTCGCCCAAAAGCCTCAGGCCCTCGCGCAGAACGTCCTCGCTCGCGCAGTAGCCCAGGCGTGCGCCACAGGGAAGCTCAAAGCGGCTGCCGGGTACCAGCAGCACTCCCCTCTCGGACAGCAGGCGCTTGCAGAACTCCTCGTCGTCCTCGGGAATATCCAGCTGGATAAACGAGGTAGACACGCCCTGTGGGGCCGTCCAGGAAACGCGATGCTGCGTATCGATCCAAGCCTGCGCGATATCGCGGTTGCCAAACACGATCTTGCGATTGCGCTCGAGGATCTTGTCCTTGTGCTCAAGCACATAGGTCGCCAGGGCGTCGTTGAACACACCGCCGCAGATCATGGTGTAATCGCGATAGGTACGGATGCGGTTGGACACCTCTTCGTCGGCCACGACCCAGCCCACGCGGGCCGCAGGCGTCGAATAGGTCTTCGACAACGAGTTGGTGACAATGGCCTTCTCGTACACGTCGACCATCGACATAAAGGCCTCGGTGTTCTCAAGCGGCAGGTACACCTCGTCGCACAGCACGTAGGCGCCCACCGAACGGGCGATCTCGGCAATCTGGCCGAGCATATCGGCATCGAGCACCGTACCGATGGGGTTCGATGCGTTGTTGATGCAGATGAGCTTGGTGGTGGGGCGAACCAGGCGCTTGAGCTGTTCGATATCGGGCTTCCAGCCGAGTTCCTCGCGAAGCTCCCAATACTCGACCTCGGCGCCGAGCGTACGTGGGATCTCATAGAGCGGCGCGTAGGTGGGCCACTCGGCGATAACATGGTCGCCGGGCTCGACCACGGCCATGATGGCGTTGAGGTTCGCACCCGTGCAGCCATTGGTCTGCAGAATGTGGTCGGGATTGACCTCCCGACGATACAGCTTGGCAACCACGGCCTTAAACTCCGGCGAGCCCTCGATCCAGCCGTAGTTCATCTTCTCGCGGTCCAAGCGCTCGTAGAACGTGGCGCCGTCCTGCTCATCGAGCGCGCGCAGCTCGCCCATGGTGAGCGACGAGATCGTCGACTGGGCGATGTCCCACGTGGCACTTTTCTCCCAAACGTTGAGCCATTCCTCAACGCCAATCGTCTTAATGTCCATGGCCAAGCTCCTTACAAAAGCAGTCATCCAATCGTGTTGACGTTCCTCATACAAGATTGGGGCGGTGCGAAAACCCGCACCGCCCCAATGGGAGACATCTAATGGCAGCTAGATGTATGTATTATGACCTGTACGGGTCCTTGAAGACCTTAGAGGTCCTCGCGCCAGAAGGGCATGCTCATGCAGCGCGGGCCGCCGCGGCCGCGGGAGAGCTCGGCGGAGGGCACGACGAGAAGGTCCAGGCCCTCCTTGTACAACACGTCGTTGGTGACGGTGTTGCGGGCGTAGACGCAGATCTTGCCGGGCTCGACGCACAGGGTGTTGGAGCCGTCGTTCCACTGCTCGCGGGAGGCCGCGATCGGGTCGCCGCCGCCGCAGGGGATCAGCT
>DBGFJU010000102.1:0-38404 GCA_048529485.1 Collinsella aerofaciens
GCCGCCAACGCCCGAAGCCGCCCGCACGGCCTCCGAGCGCTTCAACGCCACGCGGATCCGTGCGAACAGCTCCTCAATCGCAAACGGCTTGGTCAGGTAATCGTCGGCGCCGGCATCGAGCCCGGCCACCTTGTCCATCACGGCATCGCGCGCGGTGACCATTATCACCGGCACATCCTTGTGCTTGCGGACGCGCCGCAGGACCTCCATGCCGTTGAGCTGCGGCAACAGCACATCGAGCAGAATAAGATCGTAGTTGCGCTCCAGCGCCAGGTCCACGGCGGTGCGGCCATCGGCGGCGTGTTCCACCTGGTAGCCCTCGTGCTCCAGCTCGAGCGTCACAAAGCGGGCGATTTTCTCCTCGTCCTCTACGATCAGGATCCGTGCCATGCGTGCCCCCGTCTGCGATTACTTGTCGTCGTTCAGATTTTGCTTGATGTCGTCCGCGGCATCGGCGGCGTGATTCATAAGGTTGTTGATACTGCCGGGCACGTCGCCGTCGCTGTCGATGCGGTAGCGCATGCCAAAGAACAGGCCAATCAGCATCAGCCAAATCGTAGCGCCCCAGGCAAACAGGGCGATGATGGGGATCAGGATGGGGATGTTGAGGATGATCGCATCGCGGCGCGTGGCGATAAACTTGGTGTCCAGGCTCAGGCGGAAGAGCTTTTTGAGGTACTCCCATACGCTGTCCATCTTCTTGGAGAAGTCGGTCTTTTCGCTCGACTTCTCGTAGGCGGCCTGCGCGGCGACCATCTCGGCTGAGGGCTCATCGACTGGCGCGGACTCGGTGGCGGCGTGCGCCGACGTGGTCTGCGTCTTGCCCTGCGACTCGAGCCAAATGATGGCGTCCAAAACGTTGCCGTCGGCGGCGTCGAGCGCGGCCTTGGCATCGGTGTAGCTCACGTTGCACTTGGTGCGGATGGTTTCAACTTTTTCGAGGTCGTCCATGACCTGTCCTTTCGTTCGATGGGCGCGACGCCGGGCGATTTGCCCGGGCGCGAGCGTTGCGTTCGGCGGTCTGCGTTGCGCGGCGCCGCCCCGCCCTTGGTCGAACTCTATAGTGCAGGTTATAGATTAAGCGATTCTTGAGCCAAGATTAACGTTGGATGAGTTTTTGGGTAGCGGTGGGAAAAGTATTAGACCTCGATAGCGGGGGATGTGGTGCCGGTGCAAAACGGCGTCAAAGGTTGGTCGAGCAGGCGGTTTCTCCATTGATGTCCGCACAGCATGTGACACTTACCCTGCCGCCCCGCTCTGTCGCGGCGGCATGTATCTGAACAACGACCCTCTAAGGAGTTCGATATTGATGAGTGACAACACCAAGCATCTCGCAAAGAAGTGCGTCAAGGACGCGTGGCCGTGCCTCGCGTTGCGCCTTGCCGGCACAGCGGTTGCGCTGCTGGCTGTTCTGGGGCCGTTCGACGTGCTCCGAAGTGCCGTCTCTCTGCACGTTTGCATGGCCCTTGCCGGCGCCATGATGACCGGCGGCGTGCTCGATCTGGTTTTTTGGGTGCTTGACCCGTTTGGATGGAAGAACGAAGGGTAAGCCCTAAGGGATGGAAGGGCTGGAACGGTTGGCTTAGTGGTCGTGCGGAATGTGGGCTAGCGACTTACAGGGAAGTGGTGATCCGATGACGGTCTATGTAACAGGCGATATTCACGGCGGTGTCGACATGCAAAAGCTTCGCAACCGGGAGCTCGGGAATAGTCTGACGAGCGACGACTATCTCATCGTCGCCGGCGACTTTGGCTTTCCGTGGGATTTCTCTGCCGAGGAGTGCGCCGATATCGCCTGGCTGGAGTCGCGCCCCTATACCGTGCTGTTCGTCGACGGCAACCACGAGCGCTTCGACCATTGGGCGGAGCGTCCCATGGAGCTGTGGCACGGTGGGCTGACGCAGCGCCTGTCGGATACCTCGCCCATACGGCGTCTGACGCGTGGCGAGGTTTTTGAACTCGACGGCTCAACGATCTTTACCATGGGCGGCGCCACGAGCGTGGATAAGGAATACCGCATTCCCTATTCCAGCTGGTGGCCACAGGAGCTGCCGGACGAGCGCAACTTTGAGGAGGCGCGGGCAAAGCTCGACAGCGTGGACTGGAAGGTCGACTACGTGATCACCCACACCTGCTCCACGCGCATGCTTTCGCCCACGCTTTATCCGGCACCCAGCTGGAATTATCCCGATGTCGATCGACTCACCACGTTTTTCGACGAGCTGGAGGACCGCCTGGACTACAAGCACTGGTACTACGGGCACTTTCACCGTGACGCCAACCCGGCCGAGCGCTATACCGTGCTCTTCGACTGCATAGTTCGCTTGGGCGACGAACTTCAGCCCTGGGATGTTGCGTAGGGGCGGGGTGGCTGGCTACTCGACCGTTACAGTGATGTTTTCCCGATGCGTACGGATAACATCCCAGTTAAAATGCTCGGCCAGCTGCTCGGCAGAGCGCGGCGTGGTGTCCGATGCGATGCCCGTTTGCCCGGCGAGCCAGCCCAGCAGCGCCTTGGGCGTGCCAAAGCGGGCGCGTAGTTCGCCCAGGTCCAGGTCGCGGTCGCGCTTGGAAAGGCGGCGCCCGTCCGGCGACATGAGCAGTGGAATGTGCGCGTAGTGCGGCGTGGGCAGTCCCAGCAGATGCTGCAGGTAGATTTGGCGGGGCGTGGAGCCCAGCAGATCGCATCCGCGCACGACCTCGGTGACGCCCATGGCAGCGTCGTCGACCACCACGGCTAGCTGGTAGGCAAAAACGCCGTCGCTGCGGCGCACCAAAAAGTCACCGCATTCGGTGGCGAGTGCTTCGCATTGGGCTCCGTACGTGCGGTCCACGAATTCGATCACGTCGCCCGCGAGGTCGTCGATGTCGGGCACGCGCAGGCGCGTGGCCGGGGCGCGCAGGGCACTGCGGCGTGCAACCTCCTCGGCAGAAAGGCCTCGGCAGGCGCCGCGATAGATGGGCGTGCCGTCGCTCGCGTGCGGCGCGCTCGCGGCGTGGAGTTCGGCGCGCGTGCAAAAGCAGGGGTAGGTGAGGCCGGCGTCTTGCAGCTGGTGCAGGGCGTCCTCGTACAAGTCCAGGCGATCGTGCTGGTAGTAGGGGCCTTTGTCCCACTCAAGCCCCAGCCAGGCCAGGTCGTCAATCAGTTGAGCGGCAAGTTCCGGGCGCTTGCAGCGATCGTCCAGGTCCTCGATGCGCAACACGATGCTGCCGCCCTGGCTGCGGGCCGAAAGCCATGCGCACAGGCAGCTGAACACGTTGCCCAAGTGCATGCGGCCCGAGGGCGACGGGGCAAAGCGGCCCACGACGGGGGTGGGCACTGCCGTTGCTGGTGCGTCCGCGGCGTGTGTTGCTATGTTGCGTGCGTTGATATCCATGCGGACGAGTATAGCGCGGGGCGCGGTGGGGGAGACGCTGCCGTGGCCTGCAAGTTGCCGAGGCCGCGCGTTGCGCGTGCCGGACCACCGGCTCGACAGCTCGATCGCCGCCCGCCAGCCCAACCCCTCAAACGACAGAAACCCCGGCAGCTCTTCGCAACTGCCGGGGTTTCCGCGGAAAAGGGGGACATGATCCTCGAGCGAACGGCAAAGGGGCAAACCGTTTTCGCTCAACTGCTTTATGCCCCTCAGCTGGCGGCTCAATCAGCGCATGCCGCGCCCACACAAAGCCGCTACACCTGTGACGGAGCTATGAAGTGGTATCTATTGCTGGCGCAGGCCATGCCAAGGAGTGTCCCAGATTGCCGGCAGATAAGGAACGTCCCTAGGTGCCGGTCGCGGGTGTGACTTTCATCCCGTTTGGCGCTCCGGTCGCCTAGATGTTCGTCATGCGTACCCGCAAACGTGGGACAATGGCGCTGTTGGTTTTACAGACAAAGGATGTGCCTATGAACACCCTCGCCGCCAAAGTCAGCCGGCAGCGCCACCTGTTTGCGCGATTCGCTTCCGTCTGCGTGCTCGTCGCGCTTGCGTTGTTGCTGCTGCCTGTCGCCGCGCACGCCGACGGCTACTCCATGACCCAGACCTATATCAGTGCCACGGTCGAGGCCGATGGATCGCTGACCGTTGTCGAGGGACGCCAGTTTGATTTCGACGACGACATCAACGGCGTGTTTTGGGAGATCAATACGGGCTCCAACCAGCAGGGCGGCACGGCGGGCGTCGACGTGCTGAGTGTCGAGGAAGAGGACACCGCGTTTAACAAAGTCGATAGCGCGAACAAGGGCGACTCTGGCGTCTACACGGTCGAGCAGACCGGTGACGGCGTAAGGATTAAGGTGTTCAGCCCTCACGAGAGCGGCGACAGCGCAATCTACTACGTGAGCTACACCATGACCGGTGCGGTTATGAACTGGGCCGATACCGCCGAGCTCTACTGGAAGTTCGTAGGTGACGGCTGGTCTGCGGATTCCGATGACGTCGAGATGGAAGTGTGCTTCGCGAATGCCGCTGCCGGGACGGCGGCCGTCAAGGGCGATAACTTCCGCGCATGGGGCCATGGTCCGCTGACGGGCGACGTGTCGCTCGATGAGGACGAGCCCATGGTCACCTATACCATTCCCTGCGTGCACCAGGGCGAATTCGCCGAGGCACGCATCGCCTTCCCTAGCGACTGGGTGCCGCAGCTTGCCGCTTCGGGCGAAGAGCGCATGTCAACGATCCTGAGCGAAGAGAAGGAATGGGCCGACGAAGCTAACGCCCGCCGCGCTCACGCTCGCATGATTGCCAATGCACTTGCCGTGCTAAGTGTTGTTGCGGCGGTGGCCTTTACCGGCACAATCGTTATGCTCAAGCTGCGCAAGCGCAAGCCCAAGCCGCTTTTCCAGGACGAATATTTCCGCGATGTGCCTTCGGCCGACCATCCCGCCGTGCTTTCGGCCCTCATGAGCTGGAACGAGGTGCCCGATCAGGCATATATCGCCACGCTCATGAAGCTCACTGACGACCGTGTGATCAAGCTGGAGCAGGCGACCGTGACCAAGGCCAAGAAGGGCCTGTTGGGGCGTGAAAAAGAAGAGCAGACGTATCGCGTGACGGTGAGTGATGCGGGCTGGAAGTCGGCCAAGGGCATTGACCACATGGTGCTCAAGGTCTTCTTTGCCGGTGCTAAGCCTGACGAGAACGGTGACCGTTCGCGCACGTTTGACGAGCTGCAGCACTACGTCAAGCAGCACGCTACACCCGTGGGCGACAAGCTCGAGGACTATCAGAACACCGTTAAGGGCAAGTTGGCCGATAGCGAGTACGTTGCCTCGGACGGCATTGTTGCAATGGTGTTTTGCCTGGTTCTTGGTGTCCTGATTGCCTTTGTTCCCGTGGGATCCATCTTCTTTACCGATGGCGCACAGGCGAACATTACCGCCGCGGTTATCTCGGTGCCGATTGTGCTGGTGGGTATCGGCGTGGGCCTTACGTTCCGCCGCTTTACGCCGGAGGGCGCCGAGGTGGCGGCTCGCTGCAAGGCACTTAAGCATTGGCTCGAGGACTTTACGCGTCTAAAGGAAGCCGTCCCCGGCGATCTGGTGCTGTGGAACAAGCTGCTGGTGATGGGCGTGGCGCTGGGTGTTTCCAAGGAAGTGCTGCGTCAGCTTGCCGAGGCCGTGCCGCCCGAGGTGCGCGAGGCCGACGGCTTCTATGACAATTATCCCTGCTACTGGTGGTACTACCATCATTACGGTATCGAGTCTCCGCTCGATTCGTTCGATGACGTGTATCACGAGAGCATCCGTGAGCTGGCGTCGAGCTCCGACAGCTCGGGCGGCGGCGGAGGCGGCGGCTTCTCTGGCGGCGGAGGCGGCGGCGTCGGCGGAGGTGGCGGCGGAACGTTCTAACGGTCGTAGATTATGGGATGGGCTTTTCTCGACAGCCGTCGGGGAAAGCCCATCCCATTTTTATGCGCTACCTACGAAGACTGTCCCCAACGACTAGTCACTGGGGACGTTCCTGAATGACTAGGTATGGCTGCCAGGTTTAGGCTGTTAGGTCGAGTTCGTAGAGGAAGCTTTCGCGCGGCATGTCGTGACGGCGCTCTTCGCGGTTGGCGCGGTGCGTGGCCGTGCGCTTAAAGCCGTGCAGCTCGTAGAACTTCCACGAGCAGTTGGAGTCGGTGTACAGGTGCGCCCTCGTCGCTCCAAGCGAGGACAGGTGCGAGACGGCGGCATCGAGCAGAACCGTGCCAACGCCCAGGCCATGGACATCGCGATCCACGGCAAGCAGCGTGACCTCGTTGTCGTGCGGCAACGGGCTGCTCTCGAGCAGGCGGTTGTTGGTTCGGATGGTTGCGCGCACAAACGAGAGATACTCGGCGCACGCATCGGGCTCTAGCTCACGCATCTGCGATAGCAGCGCGCGTTCGGTATCCATCCAATGCTCGTTGATAGTGGCGCCGGAGCTCTGTCCCGCACGCGCGAGCGAAATGCCACGCGCCTGACCGTCGATTACGGCAACCTGTGAAAACGTCGACGACGAAAGGCAATAGGCGAGGTCGCACGCGGCCTCAAGGCGGTTGTACTCATCGTTATCCGAATTGTTATGCCAAAGCTGCTGCAGAATCAGCGCGATGGCGTCGAAGTCTTCGGTATCAAACGGTCGGTAGAGAACCCGCGAGACCATGGTGCCTCTTTCTTTTGCGGATGCATATCGAGCACAGTTCTACCACGCCATTGGCATCTAATTATGGTGCCCCTGTGTTCCATGAACTCACCGTGCCCGGTGCCATGCCCATCCCCTCCGCTCGCAAACTTTTTCTGCACATGCGCCCGTTGCGGGGTGCATCGATGCGCTCGATGCGCTACATTAAATCAGTATTTTCAATGCCGCTGCGCGAGCGCTGCAGATCGACGTATCACCGACTCACAGAGCACGGCGGCGTACCAGACAGGAGGACTGCATGGGATCTGATGTGAAGATCGCACGCGCGTTGATCTCGGTTACCGATAAGACGGGCGTCGTCGATTTCGCACGGACGCTGGTTGACGACTTTGGCGTCGAGATCATCTCTACGGGCGGCACGGCTCGTGCCATCGAGGACGCGGGCGTTCCCGTAACCCCCATCGAGGAGTTCACGGGCTATCCCGAGATGATGGACGGCCGCGTTAAGACCCTGCACCCCAAGGTTCACGGCGCGCTGCTGGCCCGCCGCGATTCCGAGCAGCACATGCAGGAGGCGGCTCAGCACGGCATTAAGCTGATCGACCTGGTCGTCGTCAACCTGTACGAGTTCGAGAAGACCGTCGCCAACCCCGAGGTCACCTTCGCAGACGCCATCGAGCACATCGATATCGGCGGTCCCTCCATGCTGCGCTCTGCTGCCAAGAACGCCACGAGCGTTACCGTCATTTCCGACCCGGCCGACTATGATGCCGTCCTGGCCGAGATGCACGAGACCGGTGGCTGCACCACGCTTTCCACCCGTCGTCGCCTGCAGGTGAAGGTCTACCAGACCACCGCCGCCTACGACACGGCTATCTCCCGTTGGCTTGCCGCCCAGGCAAGCGACGTGGCGGACACCTCTGCCAAGCTCGAGATTTCGCTGGAGAAGGTCGACGACCTGCGCTATGGCGAGAATCCTCAGCAGAAGGCTACGGTCTACCGCTTTGCCGAGGGCTGCGAGAACACCGCGAGCTCGCAGTTCCCGCTCGTTGGCTCCGAGCAGATCCAGGGCAAGCCGCTCAGCTACAACAACTATCTGGATGCCGATGCCGCTTGGAACCTGGTCCGCGAGTTCGACGAGCCGGCCTGCGTGATCCTCAAGCACCAGAACCCTTGCGGTTCTGCTGTTGCCGAGGACATCACGGCTGCCTACGACCGCGCCTTCGCCTGCGATCCCAAGAGCGCCTTTGGCGGCATAATCGCCTGCAACCGCGAGGTTCCCTTTGAGCTGGTTGAGCACTTTGCCGATCAGAACAAGCAGTTCGTCGAGGTCATCATCGCCCCGAGCTACACCGACGAGGCGCTCGAGCGCATGGCCAAGCGCCCCAACCTGCGCGTGTTGGCTACCGGCGGCGTGGACCACGGCGCCCAGGTGGAGCTGCGCTCCGTCGACGGCGGCATGCTGGTGCAGGAAGTCGACCACGTGACCGAGGACCCCGCGACCTTTACGTTCCCCACCGACCGCAAGCCCACCGACGCCGAGATGGCCGAGCTCGAGTTTGCCTGGAAGGTCTGCAAGGGCGTCAAGTCCAACGCCATCCTGGTCTCCAAGGGTAAGGCCGGCATTGGCATGGGCCCGGGTCAGCCTAACCGCGTTGACTCTGCGCTACTTGCCTGCGAGCGCGCCGAGGACTTCTGCGAGCGCGAGGGCGTGGAGAAGGGCGGCTTTGCCTGTGCAAGCGACGCGTTCTTCCCGTTCCGCGACAACGTCGACGTGCTTGCTGCACACGGCGTGACCTGCATCATCCAGCCCGGCGGCTCCAAGCGCGACGACGAAAGCATCCAGGCCTGCAACGAGCACAATATTGCTATGGTCTTTACCGGCGCCCGCCACTTCCGCCACTAAGTTCCGCCTTGGGACAAAATAATCTCCGCAAAAGACGGCTGCTCCGTTTGGAGGGCCGTCTTTTTGGTATAAGAGGACGGAATGACTAACACGAAAGGTATGACCATGCCCCAGATTGATGATGCCGAGCTGTTTGACAATGCCGAGGATCAGCGTGCGTACGAGGACTTTTGCGCCAATCAGGAGGCGGTCGAGAAGTTTACGCTCGACAAGCCCGCGCTTGTCTGCCGTTGGCGCATGTCCAATAAAAAGGTGCCCATGCTCAACCGCCACATTCGCGCACTGTCCGAGCGCCTGGTGCAGGGCGAGCCGCTTACCCATAACATGCTCAGCTGGGCCAAACAGCACGTTGAGTGGTCGCTTGCCGAGGGCGATTACACTGCGCACGACGGCGTACTCATGCTGGTGATCGACATCAACGGCAACGCCGCCATGACGGTGGGGGAGTACGAGCCGCTCGCCGATACGTCGGCCAAGGCGCTGCGTGCCCGTTCCGCCGAGGCCCGCTCCGAGGCCGACGAGACCGGCGTGGCGCCCGAGTTGCTCGCCGCCGTCAACAACGGCGAGCTTGCCTTTGTGGCGCCGGCGGACGAGTGCCTGTGCGGCACGGCGACGCTCATCGAGCAGCTCGCCCAGACCAAGGGCATCCCGGTCACGCGCGTAGACATTCCCGCGCAACTCAAGGGCGCGCTGTTCCTGGTGAGCGACGAGCACGGCGTGGTTCCCGCAACCGAGACGGACGCTGCGGAGGCCGACGCCGCCACGGTCGCCTTCTTCGCCGAAGGCTACGAAAAGCTCCGTGTCCGCCGCTCCTAACCTCAAGGCGGGGTGGGCTTACTGAAGTGAGCGAGCGCGTTCGATGGCGTAGGCGAGCGACAGCTGCTCCATCTCCGGGGCGCATTTGTAGCTCAGTCCGGTGAGAGCTGTCACCTTATCGAGGCGATATCGAATTGTGTTCGGGTGCTGGCCAGTCTGCTTGGCGGTTTGCTCGATACGTCGGTCGTTCTCGATGAATGCGGCGAGCGTTGATTCCAGTTCGCTGCCATGCTCGCTGTCGTGCTCGCGTATCGGCGAGAGAATCGCCTCCGAGAACGATCGCATCTCCGGGGTTTCCGCAAAAGGCATCACGGTTCTCAGGATGCCGAGCTGCGTATAGCGGACGGGACCCTCGGCTCGTTGACAAGATAGGCGCTGTGCGTAAATCGCCTGCGAGATCGCCTGCGCCACCGCCTCGTCTCCAAACAGAATATCGCTGATGCCGAGCCCTTCCGCTCCGCCATCGATGCCGCTAGCCTCGATGAGCTCCGTGAGCGCCTGCACGATTCGCTCCACATCGAGCGTCTGCTCCGAGTCGCTTGTCGCTACGAATAGCAATCCTCCGTCATAGGGTGCCAGCATGTTGTGGCATCCGGCGAGGGTCGATTTTGCACAGAGACGTTCGATTTGCAAAAACGTACGCGGGTCGAGGGGCTCTGCAAACGATGCGAACAGGGCGACCGCTTCGTCCAGAAATGACGGGTTGAGGCCTCGGATGCGTCGGCAGATGGACTCGGGCGATACGTCTGTCCTCAGGGCATCGATCTCGCGCTGTGCGAAGTCGATGGACGCGAGCTGCTCGATATGCCGTTTGACCTCATAGATGACGCTGTCAAAGAACAGTGAGTCGTCGGTCGTGAGAAAGACCGGGTAGTGCCGCGCGTTGGCGTAGCGGATGGCTTGGTCGGGAATCGGGATATGCAGGACGTTTTTGATGATAAGACCGCTCGTTCCCTTGGCGACGAGGTATTTCACGGCTTCAGTGATGAGGTATGGGTCGTCCTTCGCATAGAGGAAGGTGCTGAGGACGATTTCGTCTGAGCTGAAGTTGGCGCGCTGGTACTTGTTCTTGAGGCCGGGCATAAGTTCATAATCGAGGATCCCGACGCCAGAGACGGCACGCGAGACGCCATCGCTGCCGGCGATTAGACGGACCGACCCCTCATATTCCCGTGAGAAGTCCGAGATGGTGTATAGCATCAACATCACCTTGTAAATCACTACAATAAGTACAGGTATAAATAGGATAATCGCACATCCGTATGCCGTTGATGCGGGAAATAATTCAAATACCTGCTGATAGAACGAAAAATCAGATTGAGAATCGTTGTAGATTCCAACAAGAAATGATCCTTGGCGGCATCGTTACTAAACCGTACAGTGAGGCAACGTAAAGCTTTCGCTGAGAGGAGCGATGATGGGGCAGATGGTGGTGCTTTCGGCCGAGGAAGTTTCCAAGGTGCTGACGATTGAGGATGCAATCGCTGCCGTGGAGGAGGCATATCGCCAGAAGGCAACGGGCAAGGGCGTTGCGTGGCCGATGGTATATGAGCAGTTCGAGCCCGGCGTGGCCGATATGGATATCCGCTCGGGCGAGTTGGCGGGAAGCGGCCTCTTCGGTCTCAAGCTCACTGCTTGGTTCTCTCAGAATTCCAAAAAGGGGCTGCCCGAGATCTTTGGCACCACGCTGCTGTGCGACAGCGCGACGGGAGAGCCGTTGGCGCTGCTCAATGCCTCCGCCGTCACTGGACTTCGCACCGGTGCCGCCGCTGCGCTCGGTGCCAAGTGGCTGGCTCGGGCGGATGCGTCCAAACTGCTTGTTGCGGGTGCCGGCCACATGAGCATCTATATGGTGGCGGGCGTGCTCGCCGCCTGTCCCAAAGTGAGCGAGGTCAAGGTGTGGGAGCCGGTTTCCGATGCCGCGCCCGAGGCCCGCGTCGAGCGCATGCGAGGCGAGGTCGCCCATATCTTGGGCGCCTGCGAGCATGCTCGCGAGGCATCCACCTATTCCATCGAGGCGACGGCTGACGGCCAAGGTGCCGCGGCGGAGGCCGACATCATCGTGACGATCACGCCGGCGACCAAGCCCATCATTCTCGATTCATGGGTGCGTCCTGGTACGCATATCTCCTGCGTCGGTGCCGACATGCCCGGCAAGCAGGAGCTCGCCTCGGCGCTTGTCGCCCGTGCCGCTGTTTACGTCGACGACCGCGAGCAATCGGTCGCGTCCGGTGAGCTGGAGATTCCGGTTGCCGAGGGCGCCATCACGCCCGAGGACATCAAAGCGGAGCTCGGCGAAGTCATCGCCGGCGCGGCTACGGGGCGCTCGGATGACGAGCAGGTGACGGTGTTCGATACGTCGGGCATCGCCGTTCAGGACCTTTCGGCATCGAAAATCGCCTACGACCGCGCCGTCGAGGCGGGGCTGGGTACCGTGGTGGAGCTGTAAGAAAGTCAAGGAAAGGAAACGACAATGCAGATCAAGGATTTCGCCGTCGAGCAGTGGATGAACGAGTGGGAGACCAAGTGCACCCACAACGTTGCAGAGACGTGCGTCTACTCTCTCACGCTCGACCAGCTGTTCGAGCATACGAACACTGACAAGAAGGCGTGGCTCGATAGCCTGTGCTCGCGCCGATTCACCTACGGAGACATCGAGGGGCAGCCCGGCTTCCTCGAGGGGGTCGCGCGTCTCTATAAGACGGTCGAGCCCGGGCATATCGTGCCCACGCACGGCGCGACCGGTGCCAACTCCCTGGTTATTTCCACGCTCGTCGAACCGGGCGATCACGTAGTCTCCGTCAAGCCCACCTACCAGCAGCTTTACTCGATTCCCGAGATGTGCGGCGCGAAGGTCGATATCCTTCAGTTCGATCGCAAGAACGGCTACCACGTCGACGTCGACGCGCTCGATGCCCTGGTGACCGACGATACCAAGCTCATCTGCATCAATAACCCGGACAACCCCACGGGCGCCCTGCTCGACACCGATACGCTCAAGGCGATTGTCGAGGTCGCGCGCAAGCACGACGCGTGGCTGCTCTGTGACGAAGTCTACCGTCTGCTTACTCAGACGGATGAGTACTCCGAGTCCGTGATCGACCTGTACGACAAGGCCATCGTCACCGCATCCATGTCCAAGGTCTGGTCGTTCGCCGGCCTGCGTCTGGGCTGGGCGGTCACCAAGAGCCCGGAGCTCCGTCGCGCGCTGCTCTCGCATCGCGACTACAACCTGATTTCCGCCGGCATATTCAGCGAGTCGGTGGCGGAGCTGATTCTGGGCAACGCTTCCGTGATCCTTGAGCGCAGCCGTCGCATCGTCCGTCAGAACCTAGCTGTTCTGGAGAAGTGGGTCGAGAGCGAGCCGCACCTGTCGTTCGTTAAGCCCGAGGCGGGTACCACCGCGCTCGTGTATTACGACTACGACATCGACTCCAGGACGTTCTGCATCGACATGATTAAGAAGTCCGGCGCGCTCGTCACCCCGGGCGATTGCTTCGAGGAGCCCAAGAGCATGCGCATCGGCTATGCATACTCCGATAACACCGACGACCTGCAGAAGGGCCTGGATGCCATCTCTGCATACATGCGTACGCTCGAGTAGAGGCTCGAGGTCGAAGTGATGGGGCCGATCGGTTTAGGACCGGTCGGCCCCTATTTTCTCTCAAGACTACCGAACGCTTTTGTCACATTAGGTGCCCACGGGGTCGTATCGCTGCGACGCTGTGGGCATAATGGTGTGAAAGGTGCATGTTACGCGAAATGGGAGGACACATGGCGCTGATCTATGTCGTTGAGGACGACGAGCCCATTCGTCGTGAGCTTATCGACATCCTTGCCCGCGCCGGGTTTGAAATCGAGGCCTGCGAATCGTTTGAGCATGTCTCGCGCGATATTCTCGCCGCCGCGCCCGACCTGGTGCTGCTCGACCTCACGCTTCCCGTCAAGGACGGCCAGCATATCTGCCACGAGGTTCGCCGCGAATCCGAGGTTCCCATCATCGCCCTCACGTCGCGCACGACCGAGATCGACGAGGTCATGGCCATGACGCTCGGTGCGGACGACTTTGTTCCCAAGCCCTATAGCGCCCGTGTGCTCGTGGCGCGCATCAATGCCTTGCTGCGTCGCACCGCGGCGGCAGGCGAGCGCAGCACGCTCGTACACAAGGGACTGGAGCTCGACCTTGCACGCTCCATGGTCACCAACACGCTAACCGGCACCAGTACCGAGCTCACCAAAAACGAGCTGCGTATCCTCTCGCTGCTTCTGAGCCGCGCGGGCACGATCGTTTCGCGTTCGGCCATCATGCAGGACCTGTGGGACTCCGACGCCTTCGTGGACGACAATACGCTCACCGTTAACATCAACCGCCTGCGCACCACGCTCGAAAAAATCGGCATCAAGGGGTATTTGACCACGCACCGCGGCCAGGGCTATTCGGTCTAGGGGCCGGCTATGTCGTTTGCCAAGTTCTTTAAAGACGCGCTGCTTCCCGTCGCCGTGTGGACGTGCGGCGTGCTGCTGAGCTGCTTTGTGCTGACGGTCGCCGGCGCACCCGTTTCTATCGTGGTCGTGGCGGTCGGCGTGTCCTATATCTTTGGTATGCTCGGCATCGTGATCGAGTACGCGCGCCGTCGTCGTTTTCTGCGCCAGCTGGAGCGTGCGGCCGAGGAGCTCGAGAGTCCCGCATGGGTGCAGGAGATGGTGCAATGCCCGACCTATGCCGAGGGCGAGCTCGAGTACGAGGTCTTGCGCCGGGTGGGCAAAGCCGCTTGCGACGAGGTTGCCGAAGGCCGCCGTCAGACCGATGACTATCGCGACTATATCGAGAGCTGGGTCCATGAGGCCAAGCTGCCCCTGGCGGCGGCCCATCTGATTTTGGAAAACCTGGACGGTAGCGAAGACGACCTGTCGCGCGTGGACGATCTGGCACGCGAGCTTGCCCGCGTGGAGCGCTATATCGACCAAGCTCTGTACTATGCGCGCTCGGAAGTCGTGGAGCGCGACTACCTGATTCGCCGCTGGGATCTCAAGACCTTGGTGACGGGCGCGATTAAAGCCAACGCGCGCGAGCTTATCGCGGCGCACGTGGCTCCGGTGTGCGAGAACCTCGACTTTGAGGTCTTTACCGACGAGAAATGGCTCGAGTTTATTCTGGGCCAGCTCATTCAGAACAGCATTAAATATGCGCGTGAGGACGGCGCAAAGATCGTGTTTTCGGGTGCGTTGCTGGACGAGGGTCTGGCGAGCGAGCGCATCGAGCTTACCGTCGCGGACAACGGCTGCGGCGTGTGTGCGGCAGACCTGCCGCGCGTGTTCGAGAAGGGCTTTACCGGCGACAACGGCCGCACCACCAAGCGCGCAACGGGCATCGGCCTCTACCTGGTGGCGCGCCTGTGCTCCAAGATGGGCATCGACGTCACCGCGGCATCGGAGCCGGGCGAAGGCTTCGTCGTAACATTCGCCTTCTCAACCAACAAGTTCCAATATTTCGAGTAACGCACACGGCAAACGCCCGTCCAAACAAAAACGTGCCGCCTCAAACAAAACGTGCCGCCCCAAATGGGGCGGCACGCCATCTTTTATCAGCCAACTCGCTGAAGTACGGTGACGAAGGCGCAAGGCCGGGCGGGGTTATCAAAGCCGACATCCCGCAGCCGCGAAGCGGCGAGGACGTCGGCGTGATAACCCCGCAGGCCTTGCGCCGACGGGAAGGAACCTACTTCACGACCAAGATGTCGCAGTCCGTATTGCGCAGCAGGAACGTCGAAATCGAACCCAGCAGCGCATACTTGATCGAGGACAGGCCGCGGGCGCCGCAGAGCACCAGGTCGGGCTTAACCACGTCGAGCATCTCGTCCTTAAGCGTCTCGCGAATGCGGCCGGCGCGAATCATGACCTCGACCTCGGGGATGTCGGGATTGGCCTTAGCCTCTTCGAGCTGCTTGGCGATGGAGTTCTTAAATGCCTCCTCTAGGCCGTTGACCAGATCGACCGGATAGGAACCGGCGCTCTCGAGCGCCGTGGAATCGATAACGTGGCCGATTATCAGCTTGGCGCCGTTGTTCGCGGCGACCTTGATGGCGCGTGCGAGCACAAAATCCTGCTGCTCAGTACCGTCGAGTGAAACAAATACCTTGGTGTAGCCCTCGTTCATGGTTTCCTCCTTGGTCTATCGCACGGGCGCGGGGCTCGTGCATCGGGCGGGCGCGGGCGCGTTGGCCGCCGGACACTCTATCTTGTTGCAGTTATACCCAAGGATTTGGGTTTGACCGCTCGCAATTCTGTGAACGGGCGAGTTTTTTGGTAAGGGTAGGCGTAGACGCGCCCGAACGGTTGATAATGGGACATCGCCCGCACCGTCCGCAGAACAATATCGGCGGGTGTCTAACGAGGGGGTCCCTTTGGATATTATCGAGCTTCTAAAATCTGCCTTCATGGGCCTGGTCGAGGGCATCACCGAATGGCTGCCTGTTTCGTCGACCGGTCACATGATCTTGGTGGACGAGTTCGTCAAGATGAACGTGAGCGAGACGTTCTGGAATATGTTCCTGGTCGTGATTCAGCTCGGCGCCATTCTGGCCGTCTGTGTGCTGTTCTTCCATGAGCTCAATCCGTTCTCGCCCAGCAAGGGCAAGGAGGGCCGTCGCGACACCTGGGTGCTGTGGGGCAAGATTGTGCTCGGCTGCATTCCCGCCGCGGCGATCGGCCTGCCGCTCAACGACTGGATGGAGGAGCATTTCTACAATGCTCCCGTCGTGGCGCTGGCGCTCATTGTGTACGGCGTGCTGTTTATCGTGATCGAGAACTGGCGCGCGAACAAGCGCGAGGAAATGGCCGTTGCCGGTTCGTTTGGTTCGCGTGCTGTGGTGTCGGGCGGACGTCCCGCCGGTGCGCACTTTGCGGCGCCTGCCGCGGCTACCGCTGAGGATGAGGACGATGACGAGAATCTGGACTTTGGCTCCATCGCCACGCTCGAGGACCTGAGCTGGAAGACTGCGCTGGGTATCGGCTGCTTCCAGGTGCTTTCGCTGGTGCCTGGAACGTCTCGCTCCGGTTCTACCATCATCGGCGGCCTGCTTTTGGGCTGCACGCGTTCGGTGGCGTCCAAGTTTACGTTCTTCCTGGCCATCCCCGTCATGTTTGGCGCGAGTGCGCTCAAGCTGGTCAAGTATTTCATCAAGGGCGGTACGTTCGGCGCCAACGAGGTCGCTATCTTGGGCGTGGGCTGCATCGTGGCCTTTGTGGTTTCGCTTATCGCCATCAAGTGGCTTATGGGTTTCGTCCGCCGTCATGACTTCAAGTGCTTCGGCGTCTACCGCATCATTCTGGGCATCGTAGTGCTTGCATATTTCTTCGTTCTGGAGCCGATGCTCGGCCTCTAACTTAGTCGACGCTGCGCGGCGGCCGGGGCGACAGCTTGTCATTCAAAGGGGGTGGCATGACCAAAAGGTCTATGCCGCCCCCTTTTTCATGCCAATTTGTTCGCCCCGGCCGCCGCTCGCTACCGTTGCCATGACATCGGTGGCTCCATTGCACCAAATCCGCTGGGGCGGGCCTGACGGTGGCGCACGGAGTCGTGGTGTGATTTGCGTCGGTGTCCGCGCGGCTCGGTATACTGGTACGGCTCAAACTATGGCGCTGCCCGCAGGCGCGCCGTCCGTCAGATGAGGAGTCGCCCATGACCCAGCCCTTGCCCTGGGAAAAGAACGCCGCGGTACCCGTGCCGCCCGCGCCGGAACCCGTGCCGCTCGATGCACACACCGCCCCTGCAGCGCCGGAGCCCGAGCTCGTCCCGCTCGACATCTACGACGCTCCCGCGCCGGCGCCCAAGCCCGCCAAGCCGCTCGTCGACATCGACAGCCTTAATCCCGCCCAGCGCGAGGCGGTCCTGTCCACCGAGGGTCCGTTGCTGGTGCTCGCCGGCGCCGGCTCGGGCAAGACCCGCGTCTTGACCTTCCGCATCGCACATATGCTCGGCGACCTGGGTGTTAAGCCTTGGCAGGTTCTTGCCATCACGTTTACCAACAAGGCCGCGGCCGAGATGCGCGAGCGTCTGGCGGCGCTCATTCCCAGCGGCACCCGCGGCATGTGGGTGTGCACCTTCCATGCCATGTGCGTGCGCATGCTGCGTGAGGACGCCGACTTGCTGGGCTATACCGGTCAGTTCACCATCTACGATGATGATGACTCAAAGCGCATGGTGCGTGACATTATGCAGGCGCTCGGTATCGAGCAAAAGCAGTTCCCCATCAACATGATCCGCAGCAAGATCAGCTCGGCCAAAAACGCCATGATCGGCCCCGAGGACATGCTCAAGAGCGCCGATAGCCCCAACGACAAAAAGGCCGCGCAAGTCTACCTGGAGCTGGAGCGCCGCCTGCGCGCCGCCAATGCGATGGACTTCGACGACCTGCTCGTGCGCGCGCTTGAGCTGCTGCGCACCCGCCCCGAGGTGCTCGATAAGTACCAAGAGCGCTTCCGCTACATTAGCGTCGACGAGTATCAGGACACCAACCACGTCCAGTACGAAATCGCCAACCTGCTGGCCGCCAAGTACCAAAACCTCATGGTCGTAGGCGACGATGACCAGTCCATTTATAGCTGGCGCGGCGCCGACATCACCAACATCCTGGACTTTGAGAAGGACTTTAAAAACTGCAAGACCGTCAAGCTGGAGCAGAACTATCGCTCCACGGGTCACATCCTGAGCGCCGCCAACGCCGTGGTGCGCCACAACTCGCAGCGCAAGGACAAGCGCCTGTTTACGGCCGAGGGCGATGGCGAGAAGATCCAGGCCTTCCAGGCGAGCGACGAGCGCGACGAGGGCCGCTGGATTGCCGGCGAGATCGAGAAGCTGCACGCCAAGGGTACGAGCTACGACGACATCGCCGTGTTCTACCGCACCAACGCCCAGTCGCGTATTCTCGAAGATATGTTCCTGCGCGCGGGCGTGCCCTACAAGATCGTGGGCGGCACGCGATTCTTCGACCGTGCCGAGATCCGCGACGTCATGGCCTACCTCAAGATGATCGTGAACCCGGCCGACGAGATGAGCGTCAAGCGCGTCATCAACACACCTCGCCGCGGCATCGGTTCCACCTCGATCCAAAAGATCGAGCAGCTGGCGCGCGACAACCACTGCTCGTTCTTCCAGGCTTGCGAGATTGCGTGCGCCGAGACCGGCATGTTTAGCGCCAAGGTGCGCAACGGCCTGTCGAGCTTTGTGTCGCTGGTGCGCGAGGGCCGCCGCATGGACGGCGAGCTCAAGGACGTCGTCGAGATGATTGTCGATAAGACGGGCTTGCTGCAGGCATTTCGCGCCGAGGGCACCATGGAGTCCGAGAGCCGCGCCGAGAACATCCAGGAATTCCTGGGCGTCGCTGCCGAATTTGAGGAGACGCACGAGGACATCGAGGGTACGCTCGAGAGCTTGGAAGAGCTGCGCGCAGCCGGTGTTGCCGACGTTCCTGCCGGCGCCGAGCCCGAGCCCGTCGTGGTGAGCGCGCCCGCGCCCGAACCGGGGCCGTCCGCCCCGGCATCCTCGTTTGAGGCACTCGTCGGCGCGCGCGATGCTGCAGGTTCCAATCCGCTCGATAGACTAGCCGCCCCGGCGCTCTCACCGCAGGATGCCCTGGCCGCTGCCATCGCGGGCAACGCGTATGCCGCGCCGACGGAGATGCCGGCGGGTGCCGTGCATGCCGACGAGATTGAGCGCACCTACGGTCCGCTCACCTGTAAGGCGCTGCCGGCACTCATGGAGTGGCTGGCCCTGCGCTCCGACTTGGATTCCCTGGCCGGCGAGACGCATGCCATCACAATGATGACCATCCACTCCGCCAAGGGCCTGGAGTTCCCGGCGGTGTTCGTGGCCGGCATGGAGGAGGGTATCTTCCCGCACGTGCACGACTTTGGCGGCAGCGATGACCCGGGTAAGCTCGAGGAGGAGCGTCGCCTGGCCTACGTCGCCATCACGCGCGCCCGTAAGCGCCTGTTCTTGACCTATGCGGCCACGCGTCGCACCTACGGCTCGACCTCTGCCAACCCGCGCTCGCGCTTCCTCAACGAGATTCCGTTTGAGGATATCGAGTTTAGCGGTATCGGTTCTGCCGGTTTTGAGGGAACGGGCTGGGAGAAGCGCGGCGACCGTCGCGGCACCTTTGGCTCGGGCATGGGCTCGGATATGTATGGCGGCAAGGTGTTTGGTTCGCATACGCGCTCGACCGGCGGTTCCGGTTCGCGCGGCGGATCGAGCTTTGACGATTTCTTTGGCGGTAGCAGCCGCGGGACCGAGCGCCATCGTGGGGTCTCGCCCGACGCCGGCCGTGTTGCCTCGACCTTTGGTTCGGGTGCGCCGCGAGCCAAAAAGCCGTCGTCCAAGGTGTCTCCGACGGTGGAGCGCAAGGTCGATCGTGCCAGCGCGTCGCAGGACTTTGCCGCAGGCGATACCGTGAGCCACAAGACCTTTGGCACGGGTACCGTGATCTCGGTCGCTGGAGACATGATCGAGGTTCAATTCGAAAAGACCGGCCAGACCAAAAAGCTAATGAAGGGCTTTGCGCCTATAGTGAAACTGACCTAGGCGGCTTTCCCAGGCACGGCACCTCGGCCTTCAATCGTCGGGCATGACCTCAAGGTCTATGCCCTCCTCTTTCAGGCCGATCTGCCGCACCTGGAAAACCCGTACATTCAGCTAGGCGGGCGTATGGGGCAACATCGCCTGCTCGGGCAGTCCTGCGCAAGACGGAGAGCACATTAAGTGCTCTCCTTTGCGTGCGGAACTCGCGATCGATGTTGCCCTATACGCCCGCCCAGGTCCTTGGGTAACGGTGCTTGCGAACGTCGCTCTGCTCGTTCGCTTTTTGATCTGGAGAGCCGGGTGGGCTGATAAATAGATATGGCAAGGGGCTCTCCCGCACATGGACGGGAGAGCCCCTTGTTGCGTTTGGGTTGTTGGTGCGACCTACAGGTGGCTGATGATCAGTTCCATCTTGCCTTCGAGGTCGATGGAGCTGACGGTGCTCGGGGCCAGCAGGTGGCTTCCCTTGTGGACGGGGTCGCCGCAGACGGTGCCTTCGCCGTCGATGACCGACAGACACATGAAGGGCCAGCGCTGGTCGAGGGTCTTGCTGCCGTCGACACGCACGCGATCGACGGTGTAGCAGGAGTTAGACTCGAGCTCGGTCACGCCATCGACCTCGGGTGCGGTTACCGTGCCGTCGGTCGGAGCCTGAGCATCAAAGTCGATGCAATCGAGGCTCTGCTCAATGTGCAGTGGGCGCAGCTTGCCGTCGGTGCCGGGGCGGTCGTAGTCGTACAGACGATACGTCACGTCGCTCGACTGCTGCGTCTCCAAAATGAGCGTGCCGGTCTTGATGGCATGCACGGTACCGGAATCAATCTGGAAAAAGTCGCCCTTGTGGATCGGCAGCACGTTGAGCATGTCGTCCCAACGGCCTTCCTCGATCATCTGTGCGGCCTCGACGCGGTCCTTGGCGCGCTGGCCGACAATGATCGTGGCACCGGGCTCGCAGTCCAGCACATACCAGCACTCGGTTTTGCCCAAGCTGCCGTTCTCGTGCTTGGCGGCGTACTCGTCGTTGGGGTGAATCTGGATCGAAAGGTCGTCCTTGGCGTCCAGAATCTTGATGAGCAGCGGGAACTCCTTGCCTTCACAGTTGCCAAAGAGCTCGCGGTGCTCGGCCCACAGCCACGACAGCGTGTGGCCGGCGTACGGGCCCTCAGCGATCTGGCAGTCGCCGTTGGGGTGGGCCGAGATGGCCCAGCACTCACCGATGGGACCATCGGGAATGTCGTAACCAAATACGGTTTCGAGCTGGCGGCCGCCCCAGATCTTCTCGTGAAAGATCGGCGTCAGCTTAATCAAATCGGACATGTTTATACCCCCATTGTGTTGTGCGGGCGCTGCACAAAACAGCTCAAAGCGAGCGCCCGGATGACTACAAAAACCTATGCCAACGTTACGTTGTGCAACTCAAAGCGGTCGCCAACGTTGCGCGAGACCGAATACTCAAAGGTGGCGCCGCTGTCCAAAAAGCCAATCTGGGTGAGCTCGAGCAGGGGAGAGCCAGGTTTGGTGTCCAGGCGATTGGCTTCTTCCTCGGTTGCTGCCACGGCGCGAATGGTACGGTGGAAGCTCGAAATTTTCAGCCCGCATTGCTCGCGGATGAAATGGTAGACCGATCCGTACAGGTCCTTCTTTTTAAGGCCTGGAATCAGCTCGAGGGGCATGTAGGTGTACTCGATAACGATGGGCTTCTCATCGGCCTGACGCACGCGCACGATGTGATAGGCAAAGTCATCCTCGGCAATTCCCAGCTGGGCTGCGATGTCCGCTGGTGGATTAACAATCGAGAAATCGTAGACCACCGAGGTCACCTTCTCCCCGCGGTGCTCATACGAAAAACCCTGGGCACGGTCGTTTTTGCCCTGGAAAAACGCCTGGCCGGGAAGTCCCGCCGTGTCCTTAACGTAGGTACCCGATCCACGACGGCTGGTAATAAGACCTTCCTCGGTGATTTGCTCGATAGCTCGTTTGACGGTGATTTTGGAAACGCTATAGAGCTCGCAGAACTCAACGACGGTGGGAAGCTTGTCGCCCGGTTTAAGAGCACCATCCTCGATACTTCGACGAATATCTGCAGCTATTGCCTCGTATTTGGGAATCAAGGAACCTCCTTTCCGACATATATGAATACAAAAAGTAAGTATAACCCTCAACAGGGCATCCATATTACTTTTATCTAAGAAGTTCGAGAAAGAAAAAAGAAAAAGACGCTTTACTTTTAAAATTAGAGCGCTATAGTTTAAGCAACGAACGGAATCCTTCCGCACAACAGGATCGACCGTTTGGGGACGGTTTTGTTTTGGCGGGTTGGATATCGGTATGGCCGGTGCGCGCCCGCGCCGGATAACCTGCCAAAGCAAACCCGTCTCCAACCGGAAGCTCTAGAACACGAAAGCGAGGACTTTGATGGCACAGTATCAGCTGCCCAACGACTTCTTCTTTGGCGCTGCTATGTCCGGCCCGCAGACTGAGGGTCAGTGGAACCAGGGCGGCAAGCTCGAGAACCTGTGGGACACCTGGTCCATCCAGGATCTGGGTTCGTTCTACAACCGCGTTGGCTCTTACGCCGGCAATGACTTTATGGCCAAGTACCAGGAAGACCTTCGCATTTTGAAGGACTTGGGTCTGGATACCTATCGCACTTCCATCCAGTGGAGCCGTCTGCTCGATGCCGACGGCAACCTCAACGAGGAAGGTGCCGCGTGGTATCACGAGTTGTTCCGCGCCTCTCGCGAAGCCGGCTTGGAGCCGTTTGTCAACTTGTACCACTTTGACATGCCCACCTACCTCTTTAACCGTGGCGGCTGGGAGAGCCGTGAGGTTGTCGAGGCTTACGCACATTACGCCGACGTCGCCTTCCACGAGTTTGGCCAGGAGATTAAGTACTGGTTCACCTTTAACGAGCCCATCGTCGAGCCCGAGCAGCGCTATCAGGAGGGCGTGTGGTTCCCGCAGCTCCACGACTTCAACCGCGCCCGCACCGTGCAGTATCACATCTCGCTGGCGCACGCGCTGGCCGTGGCCAACTATCGTCGCGCCTATGACGAGGGCGCTATTCGCGCCGATGCCAAGATCGGCATGATCAACTGCTTTACCCCGGTCTACACCAAGGAGAACCCCAGCGAGGCGGACCTCGAGGCCGTGCGCATGACCAGCGGCATCAACAACCGCTGGTGGCTCGACCTCATCACCAAGGGCGAGCTTCCTGCCGACGTGCTCGACAGCCTGGCCGAGGGCGGCGTTAAGCTCCCGTTCCGCGCCGGCGACCAAGAGATCCTCAAGCAGGGTGTTGTCGACTGGCTCGGCTGCAACTACTACCACCCCACGCGTGTTCAGGCGCCGGCGAGCAAGGTCGACCAGTACGGCCTGCCGCACTTTGCCGACGAGTACGTATGGCCCGACGCCGTTATGAACGAGAGCCGCGGCTGGGAGATCTACCCGCAGGGCCTCTACGACTTTGGCATGGACTGCGCTAAGAACTACCCCGATCTTGAGTGGTTCGTTTCCGAGAACGGCATCGGCATCATGGACGAATACAAGAACCGTGACGCCGAAGGAACCATCCAGGATGACTACCGCGTCGACTTTGTACGTCAGCACCTGGAGTGGGTGGCCAAGGCCATCGACGAGGGCGCCAAGTGCCGGGGCTATCACTACTGGGCCGTCATCGATAACTGGTCTTGGGCCAATGCCTTTAAGAATCGCTATGGCTTTGTCGAGGTCGATCTGATGGATGGCTATAAGCGCCGTCTTAAGAAGTCGGCGGCCTGGCTCAAACAGGTCGCCACGACCCACGTGGTTGATTAGCGACCGGACGAACGTCCAGACCGCGCGCCGCCGCGCGCAACACATGGCACATCTGGTGGCAGAGGGCGACAGACCACCGTGCGCATAGGAAAAGGCCGGATTTGAAAGCTAGGAGCAATCATGGCCAGTGACAACGGAAAGAGCTTCCTCGACAAGTTTGCCGAGGTCTCTGCGAAGGTGGGAAACCAGGTTCACCTGCGTTCCCTGCGTGACGCCTTCGCGACCATCACGCCGCTCTATATCCTTGCGGGTATCGCGGTTCTTATTAACAACGTCGTGTTCCCTCTGTTCCCGCTCGATGCGGCGGGCCTTGCCAACCTTCAGACGTGGGGTTCGGCGATTACGCTGGGCACCCTCAACGTCTCTGCCATTATCTTGGCCGGATTGATTGGCTACAGCCTCGCTAAGAACAAGCGCTTCGATAACCCGCTCGCTTGCGTGGTCGTCGCCATCTCTGCCTTCGTCATCATGATGCCGCAGCAGATCACCGCCTCGCTTGCCGCCACGAGCCCACTGCTCACCGACAAGATCACCTCCGCCGAGGTCACGGGCGCCCTTTCGACTGCCAACACCGGCACCAACGGTCTGTTCTCGGCTATTATCATCGCCCTGCTTTCCGTCTCGCTCTTCATCAAGATTTCTGGCGTCGAGAGGCTCAAGGTTAAGCTGGGCGAGGGCGTGCCTCCCGCGGTCTCCAACTCCTTCAACGTCATGATCCCGATGCTGCTTAACCTCGCGATCTTCGCTCTTGCTGCAGCCCTGCTCGCCGTGTGCGCCGGCACCGATCTGTGCACCATCATCTCCACGTGCATCTCCAACCCGCTCAAGAGCATCATGAACGCCGGTCCGTGGGCTGTTATCCTCATCTACACCCTTGCTAACCTGCTGTTCTGCGTCGGTATTCACCAGTCCACCATCTCTGGCGCTACCGTCGAGCCGATCCTGACCATGCTCATCGTCGACAACATGGCTACCTTTGCCGCCGGTGGCACCATCCAGCCCGATCACTACATGAACATGCAGATCGTTAACAGCTTCGCCCTCATCGGCGGCTCGGGCTGCACCCTCATGCTCCTGCTCGACACGCTCCTGTTCTCCAAGAACAAGGCTTCCGAGACCGTTTCCAAGATGGCTATCCTGCCTGGTCTGTTCAACATCAACGAGCCGGTTATCTACGGTTACCCCATCGTGTACAACCTGCCGCTCATGATCCCGTTCGTTCTTCTTCCCGATCTGTTCATCGGCATCACCTATGGCCTTACCTGCGCAGGCATCATCAGCCCCTGCATCGCCCAGGTGCCCTGGACCATGCCTCCCGTCATCAATGCCCTGCTCGCTACGGGCTTTGACTGGCGCGCCGGCGTGTGGCAGGCTATCGAGATTGTCATTGGCATGGCCGTCTACCTGCCCTTTATGAAGATTTCCGAGAAGGCAATCGCCAAGCAGGAGGCTCTCGCCGAGTAGAACGCCTAACGTTCGTCCCTTTCACCTTTGCGGGCGCCGGTACGCGGTGCCGGTGCCCGCAGCTCTCTCCCTTGTGTAAAGATGCAGGGGGGTGGGCACAATAGCCGCAAGGAATAAAACCAGTTGTCGTCTGCGCGCCGCGCAGTTATAAGGAGGAAACCATGAAGAAGATCATGCTCTGCTGCAATGCCGGTATGTCCACGAGCCTGCTGGTCCAGAAGATGCAGGCCGAGGTTGCAAACCGTGGTCTGGATATTGAGGTCGAGGCTCGTCCCATGAACGAGGCCCACGATCACCTGGACGAGTGCGACATGTTGCTGCTTGGTCCGCAGATCGGCTACACCAAGGGCGATTTTGAGAAGGAGGCCGCCGGCCGCTTCCCGGTCGAGGTTATCAACATGGTCGACTACGGCCGCATGAACGCTGCCGGCATCATCGACCACTGCGTCAGCGTGATGGGCTAGGTGCTCTGCATGGAGGATATGAACGAACTGCAGATGACCTGCTTTGAGATCATCAGCTACGTCGGTACCGCCAAGAGCATGTACATCAATGCCGTGCAAAAGGCCAAGGAGGGCGATTTTGACGCCGCCGAGGAGCTTATCAAGCAGGGCGACGAGGCCTATAACGGTGGCCACGATGTTCACATGGGGCTTCTGAAGAAGGAGGCCAACGGCGAACGTAACGGCGAGGCCCCGTTGATTTTGCTGCATGCCGAGGACCAGATGGCCGGCACCGAGACCATGCGCGTCATGGCGACGGAGCTCATCGAGGTTCACAAGCAGCTGCAGGCACTTCAGGCCTAGTCGGCGTTATCGCCGCGACGGACCGTGCGGTCCAACAGACAACATAGTCCCTTTGACGGGCGCCGGGAGCCTCCGCCTCCCGGCGCCTTTATTTTTGGGGATGGTCTTGCGCGGCCTGTTGGGCAGCCAATTGCGTTACCCCAGATAAAACCTGCCAAAACAAACCTGTCCCTTTTTGGTAGGTTTTTGCCTTGAGAGCGGTACCATACAGGCAATGTTTAAACGAGAAAGGTGGGCTCCCATGGAACCTAAGCAGTACTACATCGGCATCGACGTCGGCGGCACTTCGGTTAAGGAGGGCCTGTTCGACGAGGACGGCAACCTGCTTGCCAAGGCCAGCGTGCCCACGCCTCCTATCGTTGACGCCGCGGGCTTTGCCGCGGTGACCGAGGCTATCGACCAGGTGGTCGCCAAGGCACAGATTCCGCGTGCCTTTGTGGCGGGCATTGGCCTGGCCGTTCCGTGTCCCATCCCGGCGTCGGGCGATGCCAAGGTCAAGGCCAACATTGCCATTAACCTGCCCGAGCTGAGGGTCGCCATTCAGAAGCACTGCCCCGATGCGGTCGTTAAGTATGAGAACGATGCCAACGCCGCTGCCATGGGCGAGGCC
This sequence comes from Collinsella aerofaciens, assembly GCA_048529485.1. Lineage (GTDB taxonomy): Bacteria > Actinomycetota > Coriobacteriia > Coriobacteriales > Coriobacteriaceae > Collinsella > Collinsella aerofaciens_CJ. The sequence goes on from DBGFJU010000102.1 coordinate 26,588, forward strand.
TGGCTCGGTTCTGCCAAGGGCGTGCAGAACGTGGTGATGGTCACCATCGGTACCGGCGTGGGCGGCGGCGTTATCGTTAACGGCGACGTGGTATCGGGCGTTGTGGGCGCCGGCGGCGAGATTGGCCACATGTGCCTGAACCCGGCCGAGGAGCGCACCTGCGGCTGTGGCGGCCATGGCCACCTAGAGCAGTATTCCAGTGCCACCGGCGTGGTGAGCAATTACCTGGCCGAGTGCAAGAAGGCGGGCGTCGACCCCATCGAGCTCACCGGCCCCTCCGATTCCAAGGACGTGTTCCAGGCCTGCCGCGAGGGCGACAAGCTCGCGCTGGCCGCGGCCGACACCATGGCCGACTATCTCGGTCGTGCTCTGGCACTTATCGCCAACGTGGTCGACCCCGAGATGTTCCTGATCGGTGGCGGCGCCTCCGCCTCGGCCGATGTCTACCTCGACAAGGCTCGCGAGTACTTCCAGCGCTACGCGCTCTCTGCCTCGCGCGAGACGCCCATTAAGGTCGCTTCGCTCGGAAACGACGCCGGCATCATCGGTGCCGCCTACGTAGCTCTGCGCGCCGCCGGCAAATAGCTGGTGCAAAGGGGGCAGACTTCGCTCCAACACTTGCCCCAAAATATGCCGTGGCCCTTCCGTCTCAGAAGGCTCGGCATCGGCGTGCTACCATAGCTACGTCCAAGTACACATATCAAGTGGAGGATATCCATGGCAAACGTTCTTGTCTTTGGTCACCAGAACCCCGATAACGACGCCATCATGAGCGCCGTCGTCCTGTCCCAGCTGCTCAACCAGGTTGAGTATGCCGGCAACACCTACGAGGCCTGCGCCCTTGGTCAGCTTCCGGCCGAGTCCGCCAAGCTGCTCGCCGACGCCGGCATCGCCGAGCCCCGCGTGATCGAGTCCGTCGAGGCCGGTCAGCTCGTCGTCCTCACCGACCACAACGAGTCTGCCCAGTCCGTCGCTGGCCTTAAGGACGCCACGGTCTTTGGCGTTGTCGATCATCACCGCATCGGCGACTTCGAGACCGCCGGCCCGCTGCACTACATCTGCCTGCCCTGGGGCTCCAGCTGCACCATCGTCACCAAGCTCGCCGGCGTGCTCGGCGTTGAGCTTTCCGACGTCCAGGCTAAGCTGCTGCTCTCGGCCATGATGACCGACACGCTCATGCTCAAGAGCCCCACCACCACCGATGTCGACCGCGCCGTCGCCGCCAAGCTCGGCGAGCAGGTGGGCGTCGACCCGGTCAAGTTTGGTATGGAGGTCTTCCTTACCCGTCCGTCCGGCTCCTTCACCGCAGCCGAGATGGTCGGCAACGACATCAAGATGTTCGAGCCCGCCGGCAAGAAGCTGCTCATCGGCCAGTACGAGACTGTCGACAAGACCCGCGCACTCGGCATGATCGACGAGATTCGCGAGGCCATGCGCGCCTACGCCGCCGAGAAGGGTGCCGACGGCATTGTCCTGTGCATCACCGACATCATGGAGGAGGGCTCGCAGGTCCTGCTCGAGGGCGAGACCGAGGCTGCTCAGAAGGGCCTGGGCATTGCCGATGAGCACGACGGCGTCTGGATGCCGGGCGTCCTCTCCCGTAAGAAGCAGGTCGCTGCCCCCATCATGGCCGCCTGCTAGGTTTAGTTGACCGAACGCCACGACCGGATCGCGGACGCCCCGCGCTCCGGTCGTTTTTTGTGCATGCGCCGCGTCGTCTCTTGGACAGGCGTGCCCGTGCCGTTGAGCAAATAATGTTCAACCTGTGGTTCCGCTTTTCGGCCACGCCTGCGTGCTTGTCGTGCAGGGTAGGCTAGATGCAAGCGTAATACGTTAGAGCGCGGCGCCGCCACTTGGGCGGGCCGTGCTTTTTTAAGACGGGAGCTTTCCCGTGAAAGGAGCCGCCCATGGCAGCAACTGAGCAGCTGTTCAACGTTCGTGAGCGCAAGCGCTTTGAACGTCACGACATCTGGGAGCGCATCGCCGAGAACGGCACGATTTCCGCCGCCGTCATGGTCTTCGCCGCCATCGCCGCCGTCATTTGCGCCAATACCGATGCCTACGAGGCCATCCATCACTTTTTGGAGACCCCGCTGTATGTGGGTCTGGGCAACCTTGCGGCCGGTCTCACCGTTGAGCTTTTCGTCAACGACTTCCTCATGGCGATCTTCTTTTTGTTGGTGGGCATTGAGCTTAAGTACGAGATGACAGTTGGCGAGCTCAAGAACCCGCGCCAGGCTATGCTTCCCATGCTGGCGGCCGTGGGCGGCGTCGTCGTTCCCGCCTGCATCTATCTGATCTTTAACCATGCCGGCGCGCACAACGGCTGGGCCATTCCCATGGCAACCGATATTGCCTTTGCGCTGGGCGTGCTGTCGCTTTTGGGCAACCGCGTGCCCAACGGCGTGCGCGTGTTCTTCTCGACGCTCGCCATCGCCGACGACCTCATTTCCATCGCCGCCATCGCCATCTTCTACGGTCAGAGCCCCAATCCGTTTTGGTTGGGCGCCGCCGTGCTTGTGACCTGCGCGCTCGTGTGGCTCAACAAGACGCAACATTACCGCCTTGCCCCGTATTCGGTACTGGGTCTGCTGCTGTGGTTCTGCATGTTCAAGAGCGGCGTACATGCCACGCTTGCTGGCGTCATCTTGGCCTTTACCATCCCGGCCAAGTGCGGTGTTAAACTCGACAGCCTTACCGATTGGTTGGGGGAGTGCCTGCCGCTGCTCGATGACCGCTACGATGACGAGGCGCACATCCTGGGTCAGCATGACTTTACCGTCTCGACCACCAAGGTCGAGCGCGTCATGCACCGCGTGACCCCGCCGCTCATCCGCATGGAGCGTCTGATCTCCACGCCGGTCAACTTTGTGATTCTGCCGATCTTTGCGTTCGTGAACGCGCAGGTTCGCCTAGTGGGCGTGGACATGAGCACGCTGCTCACCGACCCGGTGACGCTCGGCGTGTACTTTGGCATGCTGCTGGGTAAGCCGATCGGTATCTTTGGCATGACGTTTGCCCTGGTTAAGCTTAGGGCCTGCGAGCTGCCGCGCAATGTCAACTGGCACATGATTGCCGGTGTGGGCATTCTGGGCGGCATCGGCTTTACGATGTCGATTCTCATCAGCGGTCTTGCTTTCCCGACGGCCCAGTTTGAGGTTCTGGCTGCCAAGGCCGCCATCCTTGCCGGTTCGGTCACCGCGGCCGTGCTTGGCATGATCTACATGAGCGTGGTCTGCAAACACCCCGCGCCCAAGGACGAGTAAGAGCACATACAAGTTTGAAAACGCCGCCTGTGAACACCATCACAAGCGGCGTTTTAGTCATTGGGGACGTTCTTAAATGACTAGGCTTATTCCACGGTGCCGTAGATGGCGCCCCAGCCGTGGGCGGCCAAGGCGGAGTTGAGCTGGTCGCAAAGTGACTGGCGGTCGTAGTAGCCGGGCGGCAAAAGGTTCACGATTTCCATGAGATCGGGCGCCAGGTCCAAGATTTCGGCCTGTACGATCAGATCCAGGCGGTCGATGGCGTGGCGGTCGTAAAACAGTCCGTCGACCAGGCGCTGAAGGTCGCCGAATTCCTCGGCCTGGAACGATCCGTACTCCATAGTGCCTCCTTGGGCGCTTCATGCCGGCATGCGCGGCGATTCGTAATTCATTGCGATGGACTTAATCTATCACGGCTTCATAACGTTGCGACGGTGGCGGTCTATACTTAGAAGAATTGCAACGTACCGCTTCGTGAAAGGTCGCACCCATGCAGACGATCTACCAGAAGATGGAAACCACCGAACTCGATGCCGCCATCGAGGCGCTCAAAGCCGAGGTCGCCGAGGTCAAGGCCAAGGGCCTGGCGCTCGACATGGCCCGCGGCAAGCCGTCGCCCTCCCAGGTGGACATCTCTCGACCCATGCTCGATATCCTCAATGCCGATGCCGATCTGCACGACGGCAACGTCGACTGCTCCAACTACGGCTGCTTTGAGGGCATTCCTTCGGCGCGCAAGCTAGCGGGGGAGTTTTTGGGTTGCCCCGCCGAGCAGACGCTCGTACTGGGTTCGTCGAGCCTTTTGATCGAGCATGACATCGCCGGCATGTTCTGGCGCTGTGGCTCGTGCGGCAGCGAGCCCTGGGAGGCTTACGAGGCCGCGCACGACGGCAAGAAGGTCAAGTTCCTGTGCCCGGTTCCCGGCTACGACCGTCACTTTGGCATCACCGCCGACCTGGGTATCGAGAATGTCCCCGTCGCGATGACCGACAACGGCCCCGACATGGACGAGGTCGAGCGCCTGGTTGCCGCCGACGACTCCATCAAGGGCATCTGGTGCGTGCCCAAGTATTCCAACCCCACGGGCATCACCTTTAGCGAGGACACCGTGCGTCGCCTGGTTGAGATGCCCACGGCCGCACCCGATTTCCGCATCTTCTGGGACAACGCCTACTGCGTGCACGACCTGTACGACGAGACCGACGAGCTCGCAAACATCTTTGACCTCGCTCGCGCGGCGGGCACCGAGGACCGCGTGGTGGCATTTGCCTCGACGTCCAAGATCACCTTCCCGGGCGCCGGTATCGGCTTTATCGGTGCGAGCCCCGCGGTCATCGCCGAGTTCTCCAAGCGCCTGAAGGCCGGCCTCATCAGCGCCGACAAGCTCAACCAGCTGCGTCACGTGCGCTTCCTTCCCACCATCGAGGCGGTCAAGGAGCACATGAAAAAGCATGCCGAGTTCTTGCGCCCGCGCTTTGAGGCCGTTGAGCGCAAGCTCACCGATGGCTTGGGCGACACGGGCTGTGCTACCTGGACGCACCCCCGCGGCGGCTACTTTGTAAGCTTCGATGGTCCCGAGGGCTCGGCCCAGAAGGTCGCCGCGCTTTGTGCCGACCTGGGCGTCAAGCTCACGCCGGCCGGTGCCACCTGGCCCTATGGCAAGGACCCGCGCGACACCAACATCCGCATCGCGCCGAGCTATCCCACGGTCGAGGACCTGGAGGCCGCGCTCGATGTGCTGGTGCTGGCCGTTAAGCTTGTCGCTGCCGAGCTTGCGCGTGCCGAGCGCGCCTAACGCGTAGGGCCCCGCAAGTCCGCGCCCAGTACTATCCGCACTTTCGATACGTAAAGGAGCGTATACATGGATTTGGGTATTTCCACCAACCCCACGCCAGAGCTCTACACCATTAAGGTGGCCGGCGAGATCGATATCTCTAACGCCGATAGCCTGCGTAATGCCATCGACCTGGCGCTCGAGCAGCCCACTGAGGCCGTTGAGCTCGATTTTGCCCAGGTGAGCTACATCGATTCGACGGGCATTGGCGTGCTCGTGGGCGCCGCGCACCACGCGGTCGACCACGGCAAGCGCTTTAGCTGCACCAATGTGCAGCCCCCGGTGATGCGCGTGGTTCAGCTGTTGGGTGTCGACCAGGAGATTTCGATCACCGCTGCATAATCTTTGCCCCCAAAAGGGCGTGCCGTTTGGCATATGTTTGTGATGCGCTCGGACGTTTTGGCGTCCGGGCGCTATACTTGACCGAATGAATAGACGAGTTCCGGCCGAATGGCGCGGTGCGGGCTCGACTCACATCGAGCCTTGGAGGTATGTGTGTTTGGTATTGGAGAGGGTGAGCTCGCGATCATCGTGGTCTTCGGCTTTTTGCTGTTTGGCCCGGATAAGCTCCCACAGATGGGCCGCACGATCGGCCGTGCCATCCGTCAGTTCCGCGAGACGCAGGAAAAGATGACGGCCGTTGTTCAGTCCGAGATTATCGATCCGGTGAGCGAGGCCGCTTCGGCACCGGTCAAGCCCAAGAAGACTGCCGTCGATGACGATTCCGATGCGGACAAGGATGCCGCCGAGACGGCAGCGCCCGCCAAGAAGGAGACCTTTGCCGAGCGCCGTGCCCGCCTTGCTGCCGAGAAGGCCGCGAGCGAGGCTGCCGCCGAGGGCGAGGGTGCTGCTGAGGAGGCCGAGGGTGCCGAGCCTGCCGCTGCCGCCGAGCCTGTCGTCGAGCCCGAGCCTGCTGCAGAACCGGAGCCCGAGCCCGAGCCGGTAGAGCCCACGACGGCCGACCTCTACGCCCGTCGTCCCCGCAAGCGCAAGGCCGTCGTCGACCAGCTCGCCCGCGAGCTCGAGGCCGAGGACGACGCCGCTGCCGCCGACGCCCCGAAGGGAGGCGATGAGTAATGCCTATCGGACCTGCGCGCATGCCGCTCTTCGATCACCTGGGAGAGCTCCGTCGCCGCCTGACTATCGTGGTCGTGTCGGTGTTTGCCGCCGCCATCGTGCTGTATTTCGCCACGCCCGTGGTGCTCGACATCCTGGAAGACCCCATCCGCTCCTTTGTGCCGGACGGTAAGTTCTACATCACCACCACGCTCGGCGGCTTTGGCCTGCGCTTCTCGCTGGCCATCAAGATGGCCGTGGTCATGTGCACGCCCATGATCATCTGGCAGATTCTAGCATTTTTCCTGCCGGCGCTGCGTCCCAACGAGCGCAAATGGGTCGTGCCCACGGTGCTCGCCTCGACGGTGCTGTTCTTCCTGGGCGCCATCTTCTGCTATTTCATCATCATCCCGGCGGGCTTTGAGTGGCTTATCGGCGAGACCTCGGCCGTCGCCACGGCGCTGCCCGACCTGGAGAACTACGTCAACATGGAGCTGCTCTTTATGATCGGCTTTGGCGTGGCGTTTGAGCTGCCGCTTATCATCTTCTACCTGTCCGTCTTCCACATCGTGTCCTACGCGGCCTTCCGCGGCGCCTGGCGCTACGTGTACGTGGGCCTGCTTGTGGGCTCGGCTGTGATTACGCCCGACGGCTCGCCCGTTACGCTGGGCCTCATGTATGGTGCCCTGCTCTCGCTCTACGAGATTTCGCTCGCCATTGCCCGCGTGGTCATTACCGCGCGCGAGGGCAAGGAGGGCTTGTTTGTGAGCCGTCTGGACCTGTTCTCGGACGATGAGGACGACGAGGAGTAAATCGGTATGCACGAGGTTGGCATTGTCAACGGCATACTCGATACAGTGATTCGCGCGGCGCGTGGGGCGGGGGCCTCGCGCGCCGTTTTGGTAACGCTGCGTATCGGGGATATGACCGAAGTTGTGCGCGAGGCGCTCGACTTTGCGTGGGAGACATTTCGCGATGAGGACCCGCTCACGCGAGGCTGCGAGCTTGCCGTGGAGGAAGTCCATCCACAAAGCGAGTGTCTGGACTGCGGGGAGGTCTTTGAGCACGATCGCTTCCATTGCCGCTGTCCCCAATGTGGCGGCGCCAACGTGCGCCTGCTGCACGGCCGCGAACTCGACATCGCAAGTATCGAAATCGAAACCCCCGACGATTAGCCCATCAGCCACCTGGGGACGGGGTATAAAGGGGCAAAAGTAAGGAGCGCTGAGTATGGCTGAGAAAACGATTGATATCGCGTCGCCGATCCTGTCGCGCAATGAGCGCCTGGCAGATCAGCTGCGTCAGCGATTTAATGAGGCAGGCACCTATGTGATCAACGTCTTGTCGAGCCCTGGCTCGGGCAAGACCACCACGATCCTGGGCACCAACGAGCGCCTGCGCGACAAGGCCGGCTTGCGCTGTGCCGTCATCGAGGGCGACATCGCCTCGGACGTCGATGCCATCACCATGAAGGAAGCCGGCATGCCCGCCATCCAAATCAACACGGGCGGCCTGTGCCACCTCGAGGGCAACATGATCATGGAGGCCGCCGACGCCTTCGACCAGGCCGTCGGTCTGGAGAACATCGACGTCATCTTTATCGAAAACGTGGGCAACCTGGTCTGCCCGGTCGACTTTGACCTGGGCGAAAACCTGTCCATCATGATTCTCTCGGTGCCCGAGGGCGACGACAAGCCCATCAAGTACCCGGGCATCTTCCAACACGCCGGCGCGCAGCTGCTCAACAAGGTCGACGTGGCTCCGGCTTTCGATTTTGACATGGATAGGTATACTAAGACACTCGATGACCTCAATCCGCAGGCGCCGCGGTTTGCCGTGAGCGCGCGCAAGGGCGAGGGCATGGATGCCTGGTGCGATTGGCTCATCGGGCAGATTGAGCAAGCAAGGGCGTAAGTCGGCCGCCATACGGGCGGGCGTAGCCGCAGAGATACGAGATAGGAGCCTCTTTTGAAGCTCATCATCGCCGAGAAAAACGACGCCGCGCGTCAGATCGCCGAGCGTCTGTCCACGGGTAAGCCCAAAAAGGACAAGGTGTACAACACCGCCATCTACCGCTTTGAGTGGAAGGGCGAGGAGTGCGTGACGATCGGCCTTGCCGGTCACATCCTTGCGCCTGATTTTTGCGACAGCGTGCTGTTCGATAAAAAGCTGGGCTGGTATTCGGTCACCGAGGACGGCGAGATACTGCCGGCCGACATGCCCGATGGCCTGGCGCGTCCGCCTTACGACACCAAGCGTAAGCCGTTCCTTGCCGATGGCATCTCCATTAAGGGCTGGAAGCTCGAGAGTCTGCCTTACCTCACCTGGGCGCCCGTCATTAAGTTGCCGGTTGAGAAAGAGCTCATTCGCTCGCTTAAGAACCTCGCCAAAAAGTCCGACAGCGTCATCATTGCCACGGACTTCGATCGCGAGGGCGAGCTGATCGGTTCGGACGCCCTCAACAAGGTGCGCGAGGTGGCGCCCGACTTGCCGGTCGCCCGCGCCCAGTATTCTTCGTTTACCAAGGCCGAGATCACGCAGGCCTTCGATAACCTTGTCTCGCTCGACCAGAACCTGGCCGACGCCGGCGAGAGCCGTCAGCACATCGACCTCATTTGGGGTGCGGTGCTCACGCGCTACCTGACGCTCGCCAAGTTTGGCGGCTTTGGCAACGTGCGTTCCGCCGGCCGCGTGCAGACGCCGACGCTTGCCCTGGTGGTCGAGCGCGAACGCGAGCGCATGGCGTTTGTGCCCGAGGACTATTGGCAGATTCGCGGCATGGGCGCCGCGCAAGGCGCTGCCGAGGACGATCGCTTTAAGATCGCGCACAAGACGGCGCGCTTTACCGACAAGGATGCTGCTGAGACGGCGTACGGTCACGTTGACGGTGCCAAGACGGCAACCGTCGCCGCGGTGACCAAGCGCTCGCGCAAGCAGCAGCCGCCCACGCCGTTTGCGACCACCTCGCTGCAGGCTGCCGCCGCAGCCGAGGGTATCTCGCCTGCGCGTACCATGCGCATCGCCGAGTCCCTCTACATGGCGGGCCTCATCAGCTACCCGCGTGTCGACAATACCGTGTACCCCGCGACGCTCGATCTGGGCGCCGTGGTGAGCGACCTGGCAAAGATCAACCCGGCGCTGGCGCCCGTATGCAAAAAGGTGCTTGCCGGCCCCATGAAGCCTACGCGCGGCAAAGTCGAGACCACCGACCACCCGCCTATCTATCCCACGGGCGAGGGCGATCCGTCCACGCTCGACGGCGGCCAGCGCAAGCTCTACGACCTCATCGCCCGCCGCTTCCTGGCGACGCTCATGGGTCCCGCGACCATCGAGAACACCAAGCTCGAGCTCGATGTGAACGGTGAGCCGTTCGTGGCTTCGGGCGATGTGCTCGTGACCCCGGGTTTCCGCGAGGCCTACCCGTATGGCCTTAAACGCGACGAGCAGATGCCGCCGCTTGAGCAGGGCGATACGGTCGACGTATTCGACATTAAGCTCGAGGCCAAGCAGACCGAGCCGCCCGCGCGCTACAGCCAGGGCAAGCTCGTGCAGGAGATGGAGAAGCGCGGCCTGGGCACCAAGTCCACGCGCGCGAGCATCATCGAGCGCCTGTACGCCGTGCGCTATCTCAAAAATGATCCCGTTGAGCCGAGCCAGCTGGGTATCGCCATCATCGATGCGCTGTCGCAGTTTGCCCCGCGCATCACGAGCCCCGATATGACCAGCGAGCTCGACGGCGACATGACCCGTGTGGAGCGCGGCGAGGACACCGAAGAGCATGTCGTGACGCACTCGCGCGCGCTGCTGGCCGGCGTGCTCGAGGAGCTGCTCAAGCATACGCAGGAGCTGGGCGACGCCATCAGCGACGCCGTCACGGCCGATGCGCGCGTGGGCGCCTGCCCCAAGTGCGGCAAGGACTTGGTTATGAAGACGAGCGCCAAGACCCGCGGCAGCTTTATCGGCTGCATGGGCTGGCCCGACTGCGACGTGACCTATCCGGTGCCGAGCGGCGTCAAGGTGAGCCCGCTCGAGGGCGAGGCGGCCGTGTGCCCCGAATGCGGTGCACCGCGCATTAAGTGCCAGCCGTTCCGCCGGAAGGCCTTCGAGATCTGCGTGAACCCGACGTGCCCCACCAACTACGAGCCCGACCTTAAGGTGGGCGAGTGCAAGGTGTGCGCCGAGGCCGGACGCCATGGTGATCTGATTGCACACAAGAGCGAGAAGAGCGGCAAGCGCTTTATCCGCTGCACCAACTACGATGACTGCGGCGTGAGCTATCCGCTGCCGGCGCGCGGCAAGCTCGAGGCGACGGGCGAGACCTGCCCCGAGTGCGGTGCCCCCATCGTGGTGGTCAACACGGCGCGCGGTCCGTGGCGTATCTGCGTCAACATGGATTGCCCGACCAAGGAGAAGAAGCCCGCCCGCGGCCGCAAGATTGCGACCAAGGCGAGCGCGGCGAAGAAAACCACGGCAGCAAAGAAGACTGCTGCCAAGAAGACGACCGCCAAAAAGACGACGGCCAAGAATTCGACTACCAAAAAGACCGCTGCCGACAAGTAACCGAGCACATATCCGAGCACATATAGACACGGTGGGGCCGGGCGCGCAAATGCAAATGCGAGCCCGGCCCCACTTCTAAGTTGCGGTGAAATAGGGACTGTTTTTGCTGGCAAAAGGCCTAATCAATCCCTATTTCACCGCAAGTTTTTGATCGATTGTTGGGATTATTTCACCTCGACGGGCTTGGCGCTGGGATAGCGGTCCTCAAAGTCCTGACGGTACTTGTTGTCATTGGTGCCCGCCACGTTGTCGCGCGACAGCGGCGCCACGATTTCGTCCTTATGGTCCGCGGGCTTTGCGTACTTTAGGCTGATCTCCCAGGCATCGCAGATCGCGTCGATGCGGTGGTCCAGGTCGTCATACAGGGCAACGATGTCTTTCCAAGAGCTGTAGTTCTTGGAGCTCATGGGGACGTCCAGGTCCTCGACGATATCGTAATACTGCTCGATGGTGTCCTCCGTTCGCTCGGCGACGTCGGCGAGATTTTGACGGGTGGTGCGATCTTCTTCCAGATAGCTGCCATTGAAGGCCTGCGCGCAGGCGCGGACCTGGCTATCGAGATCTTCGAGCAGATCGTAGTATTCGCTCAGGTGACGGTAGAGGTTTTGCTCGGAGAGGGTCGCCTGGCTGCCATCCTCGTCGTCATCGTCAAAAAGGCTATTGGGGTCGTCGAGAGGATTGAGGTCATCATCGTCAACATCATGGTGCAGCTTAGTAATCTCGGCAGTCGTTTGCGTGGCGGCGTTGTCGAAAGGCTTGATCACAAAAAAGATGACCAAGGCGATGATAATTGCCACGAGCACAACGATAACGGCGATAAGCGCCTTGGTGCTGCTCTTTTTGGCGGCGGGGGCCTGCGGTGAATCAGGCGCGTACGTAGATGCCGGTTGCTGTTGGGGCGGGGTGTCCGCGACGGGTATGCGATGCGTCGTTTCGACCGCGGCGGGGCTGGCGGCGGGGGCGGGGCTCTTCGAGTATAAGGGTGAAACTTATTGCAGCGTGGTTCCATCTCCAGAGATGACAGCAGCAAGAAGCAAGAAGCCTTGCTGGAAAACAACCAGACTCCAGAAGGAATCCGCATACCAAAGGCATTGGTTCCGT